>JAABSK010000058.1 GCA_011390435.1 Desulfobacteraceae bacterium
CATCGGAATTGATGACAGGTCATATTTTCATCTTGATTTAGCCAGTGTTTTTGCGCTGACCAACATTCTTGTATTTGAATTTTGCAAAGTGGATTAGAGTCATCTGTTGCCGTCAATCGCACGGCACAAAATCAGCCGGCCGAACCTCTTTGAGTTTCAACGCCTCAGAGGGACAGACAACCGTACACACACCGCATCCAAGACAATTTTCCGGAGCAACCGCAGCAAAACCGTCTGCCATGGAAAGGGCATCAAAAAAACATCGTTCCACACAGGATTCGCACCCTGTACACAGTTCTGTATCAACAAACGCTTCAAACCGGCTCGGGGCCACCCATTGCCGGGCGCCCTTCAGTATGGGCCAGTTCAGGCAGCAGTCGCTGCAGCAGTTACAGATCACATGCCCCACAGACTGACGGTTGTCAACAGTATGTACCAGCCCTGCCTCCCGGCTTTGGGCTAAAATATCAATGGCCTCTTTTTGGGAAATTTCCCGTCCCGTGCCCCGCTCAATGTT
The DNA here is from genome assembly GCA_011390435.1 of Desulfobacteraceae bacterium. Next base: position 518 of record JAABSK010000058.1, read on the forward strand.
ATACTCAGCCGCCCGATTTACCTGCATGCACACCTCCATGGGCTTATCGCATGTTCCATCAATCACACGGCAGGAGCAGTTCGTCACAGAGATCACATTGGCGCTTTCAATAAGCTTGATTGCGTCATCATACGGCAAAACCTGTGACTGCGGTTCCACACTTTCGTTGACCGGTATGACCCGCATAATCGAGTTGGGCATGATATCCATGATGACACGTCCATATGCCGGCCATTCTTTTTCCATGTATTCTTTCCACAGATCCAGCACCTGTCGTGATATCCCCGGTGTCAGGCTGGTGGAATCATGCATCTGAGGCACTGATTTGACACGATAAAATTTCTTGTCTCCGCCCCGTGTTGCCTTGAAGATCAGCCCCCGGTAAAACAGGGAATCCATCATCGCTTGTATCTTTTCTTCGCTGAATCCCGACTGCTGTGCCAGCGCTTCCACTGTGGCGGGTGGCGCCGCCAGAAGCATCACTCTGGCCTCATCATAATTGATCAGGCTTTCAAATATTTTCGCAATGCGAAGCGATTCTTCTGCTCCGATAGCCCTGGTAAGTTTTTTACAAAGCGCGAACAAGTCAGTCATGGAATGATCCTTTCTGTTTACAGGTTACGCCACTGCCTTTCAAATAAAGGTGAGGGCGGTAATACCGATCGATAAACGCTTTCACTGCTGCCGGATACGCTGGTGTCTGGCTTGAGTTGCTGTGGCCTGCTTTCCTGGCCAGGTAAAATACGACCCTGTCGTGAACAAAATGGTGTTCCAGAGTCTTTGCAAACGAAAGGGGGAACCGCTGGTCGTTCTCACCATGGATCAGCATGACCGGCATGGTGATCCCACCGGCAAGGCGGGCAGGACTGAACTGATCCAGACCGCCTCTGTAAAAAATATCCATCCAGAACAGGATGACCGGCCCGAACACCTTTCCAAATACTGGATTCACCCATCGGTACAGACTGAGCAGTGCCGGTTTTGTAAAGGCGTACGACGCTTCTAAAAACAACAGGGAAACACTGGACGGGTTCCGTGCCGCCGCAATAATGGCACCTGCTGAACCGGCAGAATGGCCGTACAGCATGACCGGTTCTTTTACCCAGTCGATCACCGCCTCAATATCTTCGGCAAACCGCAGGGCATTCATCAATCGTTTGGGAGAAGATCGGCCATGGTCCCGAGCACTGTGAATCACAGCTGTAAATCCCCAGGCGCCGAACAGTCTGGCCCGGTCCACCATCCGGTCACGGTTCCGGCCCCATCCATGGGCAAACACCACAATGCCTTTTGAGGGCCCTTCCGGCTCGATACGCCAGACTTCCAGCTGCCTGCCGTCCACTGCAGCAATGGTGGTGTCTGTAACCGTTCCCCAGTCCGGTGGATTGGTGATTGGATTCCTGGGAATCTGCTGCACCAGATAGGTTAAAAAAAGGGTAAACGCGATAAAGCCAACAGTCGTTCCGACCAGAAGATACAACAGAATCATCAGATAAAATTTCCCTCCACTGAAAAACCAGATCTCATATACCTGTTTTGCATACTGCTCCGGCAGAAATAAATCAAGGATGAAAACCGGAAAAGGCCGGATTTATTCTGATAAATATGATTTGACAGGCGTTTGTGAAACAGGCTATGGATCAGGATATGGACCATCGATCAAACATTGACCTGGCCGCATTAATGGACAATCTTCCCGGCATGGCATTCCGTTGTCTGAATGATACAGACCTGACCATTCAGTATGCCAGCCGCGGGTCCCTCCAGATTCTGGGATACGAGCCGGAAACGCTGATCCGGAATAAAGCCTTTCGAAAAATGGTTCATTTGGATGACATGGAACGGAATAAAAAGGTGCTGGAGCAGTTATCGCTTCAGTCTCCCCGCTATCGACTGATATACCGGGTCAAAACCTTTGGGGGTCATGTCAAATGGGTCAGAGAAGAGGGAATTGCCATTTTTTCCCGGGATGGCCGGTTGCAGTTTATTGAAGGTCTGTTAACCGACATTACCGATCATAAGACCATTGAAATTGAACTGAAGCGGGAAAATATCCGTCTCAAATCATCCATGGGACAGCGGTTCCGACTTGAACAGCTCATTGGAAAAAGCCAGCCCATGCAGGATGTGTATGATTTGATCCTGACGCTTGCTGACAAAAACACGTCTGTCATCATCACCGGAGAATCCGGCACCGGAAAAGAGCTGGCAGCCCACGCCATTCATGCGTTGAGCGCAAGAAGCCAGAAACCGTTTATCCCGGTCAATTGTGGCGCCATTCCGGAAAATCTTCTGGAAAGAGAATTTTTCGGTCACAGCCAGGGGGCGTTTTCCGGTGCAACAGCCGATAAACCCGGCTACCTTGAACTGGCCAGGGAAGGCACCCTTTTTCTGGATGAAGTGGGTGAAATCTCACTGAATTTTCAAACGAAACTGTTGCGCGGCCTGGATGGCATTGGATACACCCCTATTGGCGGCAAATCCCTGCGAAAATCAGATTTCCGCCTGATCTGTGCCACCAACCGTGATTTAAAACAACTGGTCCGCCAGGGAAAAATGCGGGAAGATTTTTTTTACCGCATCAATGTGGTGCCGTTAACAATGCCGCCCCTGAGAACACGAAACGGAGATATCCCCCTGCTGATCGACCATTTTCTCCAGATGCGCCAAGGCAATGTTTCTTCGGTGGAAGAACTGCCCATCTCCCTGCGGCTTCGCCTGGAAAACTACTCCTGGCCGGGGAATGTCAGAGAATTGAAAAATGTCATTGACCGCTATCTTACCCTTGGCACACTTCAGCTCGAAGATATCATTGCGTTTGAAGACAAAGACCGGATTGACTCCAGCCGGTTATCTGCCGGCCCGGGGCTTGCAGATTCCGTGGACAGTTTTGAGCAGAAACTGATCTGTTCGGCACTGGAGCAATGCCGATGGAAAAAAGGAGAGACTGCCGCGCTCCTGGGAATCACCATGCGCACCCTCCAGCGAAAGCTTAAAAAATACCGAATCACATCATAACCCATGGCAAACCTGTCGCATTAGGCGACATATCTGTCGCCATCACGGATCCCCTTTCCTGACAAACACCTGAACCCACTGCCATGTCCAGACGCGACAATACTGTCGCATTCCTCCCGCCGAAAACCGTATCCGCGCTCCCATGGCGGACTTGATAAAACAGCTTTTATTTCAAGATGTTATCAAATACTCTCCTGCTCAGGGCTCCATGGCATGCTTATTGATATGACAGTTCCTGAAAGCGTCCATTGCCGGACAGAACAACCAAATGACCGAGGAGAATATCGATGCAAAAACGCAATAAAAATGTCGTGATGATTATGTGCGACAGCCTTCAATGGCATTATATGGGATGCTATGGCGGCAAGATCAAAACCCCCAATTTTGACCGACTGGCCAGGGAAGGCGTCGTCCTGGACAATGTTTATTCGGAAGGACTTCCCACGATTCCGGTGCGACGGGCACTGTTTACCGGCCGCTACACCCTCCCTTACCGGGGATGGTCCCCTCTGGAACTGGACGATACCACCATTGCCGATATTCTCTGGCGACACAGTACCTATTCTGCTCTGATCACTGACACTGCCGTGATGCATCTGCCCAAATACGGGTATCAGCGGGGATTTGACTATGTCTACAATCTCCGGGGCCATGACGACGACAATCACTATTATGCTGATGATCCCCTGTATCACCTGAATATGGACGACTTTCATAAACCGTCCTTCCGTGTGGATGAAAACGGAAATACCGTTGAAGAGATGTGGTCTCAGTTTTCAAAAGATGAGATGAAAGGTTACCTGGCCCAGCGCCAGTACTGGAAAACCGATGCCGACCAGAATGTGGCCCAGATCGCCAGACAATCGATCCGGTTCCTGGAAGAGGCTGACCGGAACAAGCCCTTTTTCCTGTGGATTGACAGTTTTGATCCCCATGAACCATGGGATGCGCCCTCGATCTATGATGATGACCTGAAATGCCCTTATGATCCGGATTACGACGGGATGGAAATCTGGAACCCGGTCTCCACCTATGCAGACAATGTCTACACGGATCGGGAGATGGAACATATCCGGGCCCTTTACGCAGAAAAAGTCACCAATGTGGACAAATGGCTGGGGAAAGTTCTGGACCGGATCCGGGAACTGGGTCTGGAACGGGATACCATGGTGGTGTTGATGTCTGATCATGGCGAACCCCTGGGGAACGGCAAACACGGCCACGGCATTGTCAGAAAATGCCGGCCCTGGCCCTATGAAGAACTGGTGCATGTTCCCATGATCATCAAGGCACATGGCCTGAAAGCCGGCACCCGGAACTCCGCCCTGGTGCAGAACATCGATATCACGCCGACCATGATGGAATGGATGAATATTCCGAAGGATGCCTGGGCAGACATGCAGGGCAAAAGCCTGTGGCCGCTTTTGAAAGGCGAGGTCACAGATATCCGTGATTTTCTGATCACTGGTTTTTTCGGTCAGGCCTGGTCCATCGTCACAAAAGAGTGGTCCTATATTCACTGGTTGAATCCGGTGGCCCTTGAAAATTCAGAGGCAGGCGGCAAAACCATGTTTGAGGTGTTTGATATTCAGGAAGGAGAAGTCTCTGAAGGCGTGGCAGATACCCGGACCATGTTTGACCGGATCAAGGCCCAGCAGGAGAACCAGTGGACCTGTGTACCAGGGTCTTTGACCGAGGTGCCTGAAAAAGACGGTCTGTTCCATCGCGCCACTGATCCGTTTCAGCTTGAAAATGTCATTGAAAAACACCCGGAACAGGCAAGAGCGCTTTATGACAAATTACGGGAATTCATGCTGGAACTTAAAGCGGAATCGATCTATCCGGACATGGACTGATACTGAAGGAGACCTTTGCGATGTTCACTGAAATTACTGACAGCGAATTTGAATCCAGCATTGGATCTGGCACGAATATCGTTCTTTTTTACAAGGAAAAGTGCCCGTTTTGCAATGCCATGAAGAAAATTTTGACCAAATTTTCCTCGATGCCAGCCGCCCGTGACAAACAGATCAATTATTATTCGATCAACCGGGAAACCTGCCCTGTATCGGTAGAAACCCTTAATGTTGAACGGATACCCGCTGTTTTTGTATTCAAGGACGGCAAAAAAGTGGCTGACCGAAGCGGGGATGTAACCTATCGTCAGCTTGAACAAATGATTGCCTGATATCCGGCAGCACCATTTGGAGATTAAAATGGACCATCAATACGATATCATTATTCTGGGTGGCGGCATTGCCGCCATGACAGCTGCGATCTATGCTGCCAGAGCCAATCTGAACACCCTGATCCTTGAAAAGAGTATCTGCGGCGGCCAGGTGAATACCACTCACGTGGTTGACAATTTTCCGTCCCAGCCCCACATCAGCGGACAAGATCTCATGGAAAAGGTCAGGGACCAGGTGGCGCAGATGGGCGTGGAGATCCGGGAAGTCATCGAGGTGGAGCATCTGTCCCTGGCCCAGGATGAAAAACAGGTAAAAACCGATGAAGGCTCGTTTTCAGCGCCGGTGGTCATTCTGGCCACCGGCCGGAAACCCAGGCCCCTGCCCCTGGAACCTGATTGCGATCAGATTCACTATTGTGCGATCTGTGACGGTTCCGGGTACCGGGACAAAACCGTTCTGGTGGTCGGCGGCGGCAACAGCGGTATTGAAGAATCCGCCTACCTGATTTCGCTGGGAGTCCGGCACGTTACCGTTATCGAACAGATGGATCGGATTTTTGCTTCAGAACAGGCACAAAATGATCTATTGAAACACGGCGAAAAAGTCGATATCCTGATATCTACCAGTATCCAGTCAATCAACACGCAAAACAGCAGACTTGTTTCTGTGCAGCTTAAGAACCTGAAAAACCATCAGGAAACCCACCTGCAGGTTGATGGAATTTTTGTCTATATGGGCCATGAAACCCGGACAGAATTATTCCGTGACATGATTGAAATCAACCCGCAGGGATATATTGAGACAACAGACGAAATGGAAACCAGCCTGCCAGGTGTCTTTGCTGCAGGAGATATTGTCCAAAAAAAGTACTATCAGATCACAACTGCCATGAACGACGGCACCATCGCCGCACTCAGCGCGGCAGAATACATACGGAAACGAAATGGAAACGCCACCCCTTAAACAAGGAAAAACATCATGTCAAACACATCGTCCAGCCCAGCTGCCGCCCATCGCGGATTGAACAGATTTCTGGGCAGCTATGATCCTGTCATTTTCTTTATCACCGCAGCCGTAACCCTGTTTGCCGTTATTTACGGATTTGCCTTTCCTGAAAGCTTTGACGGTTCCCTCTCTGCTGTCCAGTCCTGGATCACATCCCGATTCAGCTGGTTTTTTATCTTTTCGGTTGCAATTTATCTGATCATCATCATCCTGATCGCCTTTGGCAAATATGGAAATTTAAGGCTGGGCAAAGAAGACGACCGGCCCGAGTTCAGTTATTTTGCCTGGATCGCCATGCTGTTTTCCTGCGGGGTTGGAGTCGGATACGCTTTCTGGGCCGTTGGGGAGCCCATCATGCATTACATGAACACCCCGTACCTTGCTGAATCTGCCACACCAGCTGCAAGACCGATTGCCATACAGATCGGCATCATGCACTGGGGGATTCACGCCTGGGGGATCTTTGCACTGGTGGGGCTTGCCATCGCCTTTCCGGCATATCGTCTTGGAAAACCCATGAATGTATCCATTTCCCTTTACGGCCTGTTCGGCGATAAAATTTCCAGCAATGCATTGGGAAGAGTGATTGAAATTCTTGCGGCGTTTGCCACCATTGCCGGTGTCAGCACGGCTCTTGGACTGGGCATCATCAGCACCAATGCCGGAATTGAACACATCTTCGGCAGAGCTCTCGGAACTGCCGGACAGATGGCTTTCATGGCCGTACTGATCGGGCTGTATATTCTGTCTGCAGTTTCCGGTATTGATAAAGGCATTAAGAATCTGTCCACTATCAATGTGGTGATCGCCTTCTGCTGGGGGGCGTTCATTCTCTTTTCCGGCCCGACAAACCAGCTGATGAGCATGATGGTCCAGACCGCAGGCAGTTATATCAAAAACTTTGTTTTCATCACATTCTGGACAGATGCCAACGCCACCAAGGGGCAGTGGCTGGAGTGGTGGACCGTATTCTACTGGATCTGGTGGATCTCCTGGGGACCGTTCTGCGGCGGATTCGTGGCCAGAATCTCCAAAGGGCGCACCATAAAAGAATTTATCATTGGTGTCTGCCTGGTACCGACCCTTGTGGCGATTGTCTGGTTTTCAATCGTGGGAGGGGCTGCACAGCATGCCCACATATCAGGTGCAGCCGACCTGGTGAGTGCATTAAAAGCAGATATGGGATCAGGCATATATGTCTTGCTGTCCACCTACCCCATGGGCACGCTTGCAGGCATTGTTGTGTTCTTTAATCTGGTGATTTTCCTGGTCACATCAGCTGATTCTGCATCCTTTTTCGTTGCCATGCAGATGTCCGGCGGGAAAACCGAGCCCAGCACACCCATGAAGCTGATCTGGGGAACCTTTATCGGTTCTCTGGCACTGGTTCTGCTGGCCAGCGGCGGGCTACAGGCACTTCAAAAGGCATCGATCATTGCCGGCGCACCATTTGCCATTGTCACCTTCATGATGGCGGTATCGCTGTTTAAAATGCTGCAGCAGGCTTACAAAACCCCATTGCCTGAAAAATAAATATATCCATACAAAAAAAGGGGGTCATGATGACACTCAATCCAGAAAAAAAACAATTCGGCACTCCTGAACTGTACGAACTGATTCAACAGGATGCCTTGATGCTCATCGAATCCTACGGATTTGCCATCTCCTCTGAAACTGCAAAAAAACTGTTTGATGCCATGCCGCCGGAAAAGGCGGCCCTGGTGAACTATAGTGAAGATCTGGGCCGGATATACATTCCCCAGGATGTGATTCAGACCTGCCTGGAGCTGGTTCGCAAAGAATTTGACAACTGGCCCAGGGGATTTGGAACCGGCGGAATGGCCGCCTATATTGTCGACCGGGACGGAACGCGCTCTCCAAAACCTGAGGATATGATCCGGCTGGCCCGGATTTTCGGCGAGACAGATATTTTGACCAGTCTTCAATCCTCTTTCAATATCTGCAACCGCATCAAGAAAAAGGACATGGCTCTGCGGGCTCAGGTGGAAACACAATCCATTGATGACATCATTGCTGCGGCCAATGGCAAACTGATCATGCCCACGATTTTGTCTGAACCAGCCTATGACCGGCTGAAGCACTACCATGATAAAGGCTACCCTGTTGGAGCAGCATTGAGCATTGTGTCAACCTATATGACGGTCAGTGATGAAATGATAGACCCGTTTCTCAAAACCGTTACCCGCGGGCTGCCTTTTATCATGAATTCAATGCCCATCGGCGGCCTGACAGCCCCGTACAGCATGAGTGCCCTGGCGACGCTGGCACAGGCAGAAGCCCTGTTCGGCATCGTGCTGGGTCAATTGATCTGTCCGGGTATTAAATGCCTGAATTCTGCCATGCCCACCATTGCCGACATGACCCAGAAAGAGATGCCCATGATGTTTGGCAGCTTTGCCAATACCATGCTCAACATCCTGCTGGCGGAACTGAATTTATTTCTGGGTATTCCCTGTTGTCAGAGTTCCTGCAGCAATCATCGGGACACTCTGGATGATGAAGGCATCAAAAGATGCCTGGAAATTTTCAGCCTGATCAACCAATACGATTATTACATGTTGCGGCATCTGTTTGGTTTTTCTTCCCAGCTCAACGATTTCAATATTGACGACATGGAAAAACAGATCCAGCTGTACCAGGAAGCCAGAGAAAACCCAGTGGCCTTCAAAGACCCGGGGTCTGCCGTATACGATACTGAAGGCATGGACGCCCTGTTCGAAGGGCTGGCCAGACGGGACTTCAGAAGCCTTGACCATACCCTTCGAAATATCGGGTCGTCTTTTACAGAATAACCGGTTTGCCAACGTCCCGGCATCAGCCGGGATCTGTCCGGTTCAAAAAAAAGGTGGTGTCATGTTTGCGCATGGCATCGCCATAACTGATGTTGAACCGAATATCAACATCTGAAATCCGATGTTCTGCCAACCGGTTTTGAATCACTTGTTTTCTTGGATTGGATTCAACCGGTGTGATGGTCCTGCACACCCCGTCAATCATGGCGATGAATTTGGTCAGCGGAATACCAATGGCAGCTTCGGTATCGGCCAGACCGCTTCTGCGGGCTCCTGCACACAGAACAGAAAAGTTAATATCATTGGTTTGATATGGATAGGCCGTACATTCCGCGCACATGGCCTGGTTTCCGATAAACCGGTATGCGGCATGGGTGCCATACACATAAGAATATCCCTGAACAAGACGCATGAGCTGCACAGGTGTGGAGATGACAATCACAATGTGCGGATCAACTCTGAAATCTTCCAGGGGTTTGATCTCAAGCCCATAGGCTTTATGGCCGCATACCGGCATATGATCTGTAATTTCCTTTGCAGTGGGCAGATCCTGATACAACCCGCAATTGCCGTAATAATGGCCTGAGGTGTACCAGTCATCCATCTCAACGATCCCCAGCACCCGGGCTGCTGCAAAACACCCGAAATTATTCTGGTCAGCCTTCATTGCTTCTCCTTTGGCTGCCCGGGTAACCATCCTGCAATAGGTCATTCTGGATGCGGGTTTCTGCATCTCTGTCCGGTCAAATTCCGCTGACGAAAAAAGAAACCGGACACCAACGATCCTTCGCTCCAGATCCAGTGCACAGCAAGCTTTTTTAACCGCTTCACCATAGGCTGAAGGGGTCATGAAAACATCCTCCTTTTTTTAGCTATTTCCGGTTTATTTTTCCATCCAGGTGTTCCAGTAGATCTGCTTACAATAGTCGTTATACCCCTGAAGTCTGGCAGATCTTAAATGGATCCGGCTGTAATTGAAGGTTTTGATCAGCGGAACATTCTCCCAGACTGCCCGGTTCCATTCCCTGACAATCCCGTATCGTTTCTTTCGATCTGTTTCCACCATCATCCGGTCAAAAATCTCATCCATCCGGCGGGATTGGGCATCGTCCCAGTTCAATATCCACCGGTTGGTACCGATCCAGGCGCCAAAAACCTGGGGATCAGGATTGGCCTCCACCCACGTGGAAAAGGTCATGTCCCATTCAGGATTTTTTTCATGAAGCTTTTCAACCACGGTGGCTTTGTCATACAACTGGATCACCACAACAAAACCGACTTTTTCAAGCTGGCTTTTAATTCCCATGGCCGCCTGGCTCTGAACCATGTTCTCCTTTGTATTGATCAGCACAACCGGCTGCCCATCGTAACCAGACGCTGCCAGCAGGGATCTGGCCTTTTCAGGATCCGGCTGGTTGTGAATGCCGCTGCCTGAATCCGGGTCATACCAGATACTGTTTCTGGGAAACATGGACCCGCCACCGTTGATACTCCAGAACCGGTCGTCTCCAATGGCGATCCTGCCCAGCTCCACCATGTCCAGGGCATAAGCGGCAGCCTTTCTTGCACGAAGATCCTTGAACGGCAACCGTCCTGAATTGAACGACAACAGCCCCATCATGTCATTGTCCAGCCGGATGACTTCCAGTGTGGGATCTGCTTCAAACAACCGGTACTGATCCTGGGGGATCTCTTCGGCAAACTGGAACTTTCCTGTCTGCAGCCCTGCCACCCGCACCATGGGATCCTGAACATACTGAATGGTGATCTCATCGTGGTAGGCAATCCGCCTGCCGGCAAACAAAGAAGGCGATCCGGGGTTGGGAACGTAGTTATCAAACCGGACAAGCCTGAGATACTGGTCCGGAACAAACTCAGCCAGCCGGTAGACACCAGTGCCGATGTGTTCACGAATGATGGTATTGCCGTATTTTTCAATCATCTCTTTTGTTCTGATATAAAATTTCTGGCCGGCAACTTCAGAGGCCAGAATATTTAAAAATGGTGCATAAGGTTTTTTAAAGGTAAAAGAAATGGCATACGGTCCGTTCACCGTCATTTTCTCCAGATACTCTCCCACCATCTGCCCGCCTGCGTTGTTTTCAACCCACCGATTAAAAGAAGCTGCAACATCCGCACTGGTCATCTCTTTACCATTGTGAAACAAAACCCCTTTTCGCAAAGTCACTGCATACGTTCGATTGTCATCCATCAGCTCATACCCCTCTGCCAGAAAAGGGGTTGACTGCTGGTTTTCATCAAATTCAAAAAGGCCCTCGTACACATGACTCATGGTTTCCGTAATGGTCCACAGCGTGCTTTTATCACTGTCCAGATGTGCGGGTGACCCAGATGTCGCAACCACGATCTTTCCGCCGTAGCGACCGGTTTCATCATCTTCCTGTGCGCTTTGTGTATTTAGCTGATCCGGTGTTTCACTATTTCCCGAACACGCCGGTAAAAAGAACAGACTCACCAGCAAACACCATATACCTAACGTTTTCATGCAAATATCTCCTTGTATTTATGGATTACGCGTAAAAGGGACAGGCCACAAAGTGGCTGTTTCCCGTGTCAATCAATTCAGGGGCCAGGGTTTCACATTCTTTTTTCTTCTCAGGGCACCGGGTATGAAACCGGCAGCCCGCTGGAAGATTTACCGCACTGGGGATCTCTCCTTTCAGGATGATTCGCTTTTGTCCGCCAGGTTTCAGCAACAGGTTGGCTGACAAAAGCGCTCTGGTATACGGATGCCTGGGGGGGT
>JAABSK010000005.1 GCA_011390435.1 Desulfobacteraceae bacterium
GATCCGGATCTGGTCATGTCCACGCTGGCCTTTAAGATTCTGGATGAAAGGGAAATCACCGATCCCAAGGATGTCAAAGTCATTTTTGACAACCAGGGATTTGCCCTGTATTTTTCACGGGCTCAGATTCCTTATCCACGGGATGCGCACACCCCGGCAGACTATTACAAGCATCTCGGATTTTACGCCTACACCAAAACCTTTCTGGACAAACTGGTCACGTTGCCCACCAGCCCCTGCGAACAGGTTGAAAAACTCGAACAGTTAAGAGTGCTGGAATTCGGTTTCCGGATAAAGGTGGTGGTCACGAGCTTTGACTCACCAGAAATCGACCTGCCCGAAGATATTAAAAGGATTGAACACAGGCTTTCACGCCTGTAATCGCCATGCTTTCATACTATAAAATCATTCACACCACCTGCCATACGCAATGGGGTGGACTTGAAAAACGGATTTTCAACGAATCGGTATGGATGTCCCAAAAAGGTCATGCCATTATCATTGTTGCGCCATCCAATTCCGTTCTGTTCTTGAACGCAAAAGAATATGGATTGAAAACCTATGCCGTGGACTTTAAACGTCTCAATACTCTGAAAGATTACCGATTTTTAAAAACCCTGTTTCGGAATGAAAAGCCGGATATTGTCAACACCCATGGGAATGAAGATTCACGCATCAGCCTTCTGGCTGCCCGGCATGCCAGCGTTGGATGCAGAATTTTATCCAGACACATCAGTGCCCATGTCCGCCCGTCCTGGTTTAACAGATACCTGTATAAAAAACTGGCAACCTATGTTTTCACAACTGCAGACTATACAACCAGACACCTTCAAAAGGTTTTCAAACTCACGGAAAAACAGATTTTTTCCATGCCCAGCGGAATCATTCCACCGTCAACTCTAATGGATAAAGATGACGCCAGAACGCTTCTTGCCACAGAACTCAACCTTGATCCCACCGTCAGATTCATTGGTTTTGTCGGAAGGGTTTCTGATGCAAAAGGCGCTGATACCATCATCAATGCTTTTGAAAAAATTGCATCTCAGATGCCCGCTCATCACCTGGTGTTTGTCGGGGATTCTTCACCGGAATATTTTTCGTTCCTGGCGGAACTGGCCAAACAGAAACGGATCTCTCACAACGTTCACTTTGTTGGATCTAAAAAAGAGGTGTGGTCTTACTACAGAGCATTTGATTGTAAAATCCTGGCTTCAAAAAGCAACAAAGGTATTCCATTTGAAGGCGTTCCCCAGGCAATTCTCGAAGCCATGTACTGCAAATGCCCTGTTGTCGGCTCAAAAAGTGGTGGCATACCCGATATCATCCAGCATAACAGGACTGGTCTGCTTTTTGACAGTGAAGATCCTCACGGGCTGGCAGAGATGGTCCTGCAGACACTGACTGATCATGACAATACACAAAACCGGGTTGAGCGCGCCTGTTATCTGGTGAACAAGCACCATACCATTGATGCCATGGGAAGAAACATCCTGAGGATTTACAAACTCCATCAACTTGGACTTGGCAATGCTGCCGGAGAATGATTGCAGATACGAAACAAAAAAACCGGGTTATCTTTTTTTTAAATAAACTTCCAGCTCCTGACCTTTTCCACACAACTTTGCCGGCAGATTCAATCCCTCGGCAATAATCTTCAGACACCGATAAACGACAGGAAAAGATCCTTCTGGTTCACACAGGGTCACACTGTGGGTATTCAAGCGAACGACCTTAAAGCGGGTAAGGCGACACAGGGTGGTGATGGATTTTCGACAGAAAAAACTGATGTGCCCCCCATGACGGCTGATGTTGAAATAATGCCATTTTCCTTTTAACCACTTTACAGTCCAGCTGTCTGTATTGGCTGTCCGGATCACCATTACGCCATCTTTTTTCAAAATCCGGTGGCATTCCTTGAGCAGTTTTATCGGATGCTTAAGATGCTCAATTACTTCAAAAAGCGTAATGATGTCATAGGAAGCATCTGGCAGACCAAGTTCTTCCAGATAACCATGATGAACTTCCAGCCCGGCTTTTTGAGCGGCACTCGCAGCCTCTTTTGCAGGCTCTACCCCCTCACCGCGGATACCGAACTGCCTGGCTGTAAAAATAAAAGCCCCATTTGAGCATCCAACATCCAGCAGCTTCAATTTCGCGATATCCCTGCCAGTCAACCCTGCGATATTCTGCAATGTTTTTTTGGTAGATCGTTCCAGGCTGCGAACATTTTCTGGCGGCGGCCATGTTCCATTGGCAGTGTTAAACTCTTCCATGGAGGATTCAAAATCTTTTTCCGTACACTGGCTGAACAGCTGGTCACACCCCGTGCACCTTTCCAGGCACGTATTGCCCGGAAAAATATCGCTTTGTTCAACAGGTTTATCACATCCAATCGGGCAACGCTGAAGATATCTTTGATCATGCATTGGTTATCTGTTCCAAAATTTGTATGTAAATTTCCACCGCAGAGGTCAAACCAGTCCTTTTTTTTGAAATACCACAAGACCCTGGGTCAGTATAATCGGCCAGATAATTCTGGCGTTCTTTTTCCTGCCATATTCGTTTGCTGTTTCTAAAACTTCTTTCAATTCAAGCGGCCTTTCATCATGAAAAATCCACACCCCCATAGCTTCGGCAAAATACCGCACGCTTTGATACAGCCAGGTTGGTGTGGGAAATGTCATAATGACATATCCACCAGGCTTTACCAAATCAAAATGTGTTTTGATAACGTTTTGTGTGCCTGCCTGATCAAAATGTTCAATCAGACCAACACTGAAAACCAGATCTGCCTTTTCAGGCAGCGCCAGTGTCAGAATATCTGCATTAATCATTGTTACCGGAGCATTTTCAGGGATGCGGCCTTTTGTTTTATCTAACCCAGCCTGATTATTGTCGATGATCATATATGCATCAGGTGAACAGTCCCGGATAATCCATTCCAAAAAAGCACTGTTTGCACCGCCCAGCTCGATAATCGACAGATGATCCCCCATTGGCACATACTGCTTGATGGCACGGATCAAAAGGTTACCGGTTATTTTACGCGTTATGGATGCGGTTTTGTACGGTGTGGTGTAGTATCGTGTCCAATCGGTCTGCAGCTGATTTTTCATTGTTTTTCTCCCCGGTTGAACACAAATTCCTTTTGTACTATAAAAATAGCAAAATACAATAACAGTTCGGCTGCAATTTTTGATACGATAATGGGATAATTCAGGCGGGTGTTGAAATAGTCAATGACCAGAGATGAAACAAAACCGGAAACGATCACCAGCATCCCATATTTGATTCCAAGCACAATATTTTTTTCACGGGATTTGAAAACAAATTGTTTTAAAATCACAAAATTGACAAACAAAGCGATCATCCGGGCAAGATATGTGCAGAGAAAAATTTTGGGCACAAATGAATAAGCAATAAAAAACACCAGATAATCAACAGCAGCCGTGGCCAGGGACGCCAGAACATAACGAAACAGCACAAAATAAATTTTGGCGGAATCCACAACCGGATTGAACGATGAGGCAGCATTGTTGTTTTCATAAATGGTTTCCACGGTAATTTCGTTAAATCCGTACCCCATTTTCCTGGCCTTTGTCAGCATCTCAATTTCAAATTCATACCGGTCATAGGGAATCTGAAGCAATTCCGGCAGAATCGGGCGAGGGATTGCCCGCAATCCGCTCTGGGTATCGCTCAGATTGATTTTGAAAAACCACTTCATAATCCACCGCGTCAATCGATTGCCCACTGCGCTGCGAAAAGGTACGTCCCTGTCAAAGGCCCGGCTGCCGATGGTCAGACATTTTTTTCCGGGTTCAAAAGCCTCTGCCAGGGCAAGAATGTCTTTTCTGGTGTGCTGCCCGTCGGCATCTGCTGTGATGACACCGGTGGCGCGCTCAATATGGTCCAGCACGTGGGCAAATCCCGTCTTTAACGCCGCGCCTTTTCCCTGGTTCTGGTCATGTTCAAGCAGGATGACATTTTTCAGCTGTTTCAGCTGATCAAATATTGGATCATAAGAAGGGGAACTGCCGTCATTAATGACCACTATCGCCTCAAACACATCCGCTGGCATGTCTGCCAGGAGCGGCACCATTTTCGCATCAGGATTGTATGCCGGAATCATCAGAACTGTTGTCATCACCCTTCCTTTTCAGGCATTACCCGTTCAAGCAATCCCTGTGTTCCTATACGCGTTGGTACATTTTTCCAGACCTTGAAAAGCCCGGTAGCATCTTTGCCCATCCCTGGCATGATATATGACCTGAGCCAGTCTGCTTCCTGTGGGTCAGGATGAAAGACAATGAGATACTCATGGCGTAAAAGATACTCCTCCAGTTCCTCAGGTGACTGAAATTGTCTGGGGTGATAGTCCACAGCAGCCGGCAGCAGATAATATAAAAACTGCAGATGGGCCAGGTGATCGTTTTTTCCGGCGACAACCCCGATGGATACTGGTTGATGATCCAGCCGGGAAGAAATCTGGCGGGAAAAGGCTTCAACCTGGAGATCAAGGGGGTCCCGGTTCAGCGACACCTCCACCCTGGAACCGACCAGAACCCCGATCATAATAAAGCTGATCACCAGGAATGCCCGGGTGCTCACTGTATCGTGGGCCAGCACAACCCGGCGGGTAAAAACCATGACCAGTATCAGGGCAATCGGAGAAAACAGGATATTGCAGTACCGGGCAAATCCCACAGTATGATTACTGGTGGTCCCCACATTAAAAACGATAATCTGCAGGCAGTACAGCAAGAACAGGTAAAGAACAAATGCTGAAAAGACCATTGCTGCAAACACCTTAAAACGCTTTTCGGCTGCAGGATGAATCTGCCGGTAAATTTTATACCCCCAGAAAGCCATGAGCGCGTACCACAACAGGTACGGAAGATTCAGGCGGTCGGCAGGCCCGAAAAACAGCTCGCGCATGAAAATCATAGCGCCGTTACGAATATGGGGATCTGAAAAGATCTGAAGCGCCGCCTGAATGGATTCCAGGTGAATGCCGCTGTGAAACGGTGTAAATCCCATGGCAGCCACATGAGACGTCCAGCTGAGCTTTAAGCCTGTCAGGACTGCTCCGGTGGTCAAAACCATCCCCGACAGCATCACCTTCTCTTTTCTGGCAACAGAGCCTGCTGCCAGAATATCGGCCAGAACAATCATCAACGCCAGCCACCCCAAAAGCAATCCAATCTCTTTGATCAAAAATAAAAAGCATATTGGCAATGCAATGGTCAGCAGCTTTCTGAAGGGATCTTTTTCGCAATAGCAGATCCAGAAGATGGCAAACAGGATACTGGACAACAGATAATCCACCTGAAGCTTGGTGAATATACTGCCGAAGAACAGGGTCAGCAGTAAAATCGACAGACCAATGGAAACAACAGACGACTTGATGTTCTCTTCTTTCACCAGAACTCCCAAGGCGCTGATCAGAACCACGCCCTGGGCAAAATAGGAAATATCTGTACTGTAACGGCCGAAAAGATGGTAGAAGAAATAATGGATCAGGGCTGCTCCAGGCGTATAAGCCAGAATTCTGACATCCAGCGGATTGCCTGCCACCGGCAGATGGTCATTGATGAACAGATACTTTCCCATGATTCCCCAATAGACGTAATCATCAATCACGGTAAAGGCCATGTTCCATGCCAGGAAGAAGGCGATCAGGCCCAGTCCTGTAAAAACAACAGCGATCCTGAAAAATTTGTTCCAGGTGAAAGAACGGGGGGGTACCAGCGCGGATACGCTCACTGCCGCAAACAGCAAAAGCCCTGAAATCATCAGCATGTTCGCTCCGGCCCTTAACTGCCCGGACAGTGCAAAAAGATACAGTACAACAGCAATAAAAGAGATGCTGACCAGAGGACTGAACGCAGCAGAGATCTTCAGCCACCGCACCCCGGCAAGGACAAACCCTGAAAGACACAATATGGTGATGCCCATTCCCATCATCGGCTAATGATCCAAAAACCGCGTATTTAAAAACAAATCCATTCCCTTTTGTTTGAGATAGAACTTGGCATATTTATAAAAAGTACCTTCAAAATTTGCAAAGGCGATGATAAAACCGGGCCAGCCGTCCATAAATCCCCGCTTGAATACATACAGGGTAAAAGCGGCCCAGAATCCATGGGCCAGGGCAGTGAACATGCCGGTTGTTTTACCGGTTTCAGACAGTTTTTCAGCCCCAAGGGTGGAATACCGGTTGGCCTTGTGGATGATCTCTTCAAGATTCTTGAACGGGATCTGGTGGATAAAGGCGCTCAGATATCCGCAAGGACGGCTGCTGATCACGTCATATCGCTCGTGAACTGCATCGTTTTTAAATTTCAGCACCCCTTTTCGAAACAACTGGGGCTGGCGGTAATCCGGATAAAAACCTGAGTACCGAATCCATTTGCCCATAAAATAATTTCTGCGGGGTACATAATACGCATCCAGGCTGTCACTGGATTGGATAATCTTCAGAATTTCAGCCTTTGCATTTTCAGTACAGCGCTCATCAGCATCCAGGCTGAATATCCAGTCATGGCTGCAGGCTTCAATGGCGTTATTGCGCAATTGCCCAAATCCGTTAAAAGGAATCTGCACCACTTTTGCACCATATGCGGCTGCAATCTGCGCTGTTTGATCCGTGCTGTCGGAATCTGCCACAATAATTTCATCAGCCCACTGAACACTTTCCAGTGCCGCCTGAATTTTATCCGCCTCATTAAAGGCGATGATATAAACCGATAATTTACTCATATTCATTTATCCCGGACCGGCAGCAGTACTGGTCCGAAGCCATGGCCTCGGCAAGAAGCCGGTCGTTCCTGTCAATGGTGTTCCGGTCATTCTCCAGGTGCCACAGGTGATAACAGATGGCCCTGAACGGATGTTCTTTTCTTTTGATACCATATTTGTACAGACGCACCACAAGTTCTGAATCCTCTCTCCCCCAGCCGCTGAAGTCCTGGTTGAACCCGTTGACCGCCACCAGATCCGATCTGAAAAACCCCATATTGCAGCTCCGCACACCAGAATGTTTTTGAGTGGTATATGCCGGAAAGAATGGAATCCGGAAAAGATGATGGGCATTGGATACCGCCCCGGTCAGCACATGTTTTACCCGGCTGAAAAACGATCTGGTGTCTTTCACATCAAAGGACTGACTGGCCTTTTGGCTCACAATCACCCGTTTTCCCTGAAAAAAAAACCCTGGCGCAGCCAGTGCCAGATGGTCGTCAACAAAATGGGCTTCGGGGATACAATCACCATCCAGGAGAATAAGATATTCACTGGTTGAGGCTTTTATTGCCAGATTTCTGATCCGGGCCGCCCGGAACCCGTCATCTTCCTGCCACACATGCCGGACAACCACACAGGGAAGTGCCAGATACGGCCCAAGCATCTTTCGGGTGGGTGCGCCTGAACCATCATCTGCAACAATGATCTCATCCGGCAGCCGGGTCTGAGCCAACAGTCCGTTCAGGACTTTTTCAAGGGCATCCGGCCGGTTGTAAGTGGAAACAATCACTGCGATTTTCATCTGCGCCTGCCTTGATCCTGGATGCAGCCCAGCACCGTTTCCACGCTCAGATCTTCCATGCACCTGAAATGGGCACACGGTTGTTTTGCATAACAGGGCGCACAGTCAACCGGATGTTGAATCACCGTGTGAATACTGCCGTAAGGACCGGTGCGCACGGGATTGGCCGGTCCAAAGATGGCAAATACCGGAATGTTCAACGCAGCCGCGATGTGCATTGGGCCGGTATCATTGCAGATAAAAAACCGGGCGTTTTCAATCACTGCCATCAGATCTTTCAGGCCGGTTCTGCCGGCAATGGAGATTGCATTTCCATTGCTTGCTGCCACCACCTGGTCTGCGATCTCCACCTCAGCTTTGCCTGCGATCACCACGGCGGGAAAAGGGAGCTGGCTGGCCAGTCTGCCGAACTTTTCAGCAGACCATCGATTGGCGGGTTTTCCTGCAGAAGGACTCATCACCACATACTGTCCGGGCAATTCATCTAAAATCGGCGGGCAGGGATCATACGGCGCAAACGGGTATTCAATTTCATCAACCTGACAGCCCATGAATCTGGCAATCTCAAGGTACCGGTCAATGGCATGAATCTGCATGCTGCCGTGAATCTTGTGGGTATAAAAAAACGGGCTGCCTTCATCTGACTCTTTGAAGCCCAGTTTCATGTCTGCATCTGACATCCATGAAATCAACCCGGATCTGAGCAGGCCGGACAGATCAATCGACACATCATACTGGGCTGCACGCAGGTCCCTTTTCAATTGAAGGATCTGCCGGACAGTCTGTCTCAGGTTGCCGGGCTGCTTCCACTGATCTTTTTCAATAACCCACAAACGGTTGATCAGGGGATGGCCTTCCAGAAATGTGTGAAGGCCACGGGCCACCACCCAGTCAACCCTTGCCGCTGGAAACTGCTTTTTCACCGCTGCCAGAAACGGAAGGGAATGCACGATATCCCCCAGTGCACTGGGTTTGATAATCAATATCTTTTTTATCCGGTCAAACACAAACGCATCCTTACCCTCTCAAAAAGGTGTTTTCTGCCAGGATCTCCCGGCACTTTTCAAAAACCATGTCAACACTGATGCGGTCCATGCAGGCATGGTCGTCCGGGCAGACATCCTTCAGACAGGGGCTGCAGTGCACCGGTACTCGAATCATGGTTGCAGCCCGGCTTGATGGAGCCGTTGCAACATGGTCAGTGGAACCGATCAAGGCCACCTGGGGAGTATTCAACGCCGCTGCCGCATGCATGAGTCCGGAGTCATTGGTCACAAACAGAGAGCATTTTTCAATCAAAGCAAAAGCCTGACCCAGGCTGGTTTTACCGGCAATATTCAAACAGCATCCCCCGGCTGCTTCAGCGATCTCCTCGCCAAGTTCTGCATCTGCCGGTCCGCCAAAAATCAGAATTCGCACCCCGAACGCGCTGGAAAGTTTTCGGCACAACCGGGCATAACGCTGCGGAAACCACCGTTTTGCAGTGCCGCCTGTGGCGCCGGGATTGATGCCGATCACAGGGAATTGTTCTGTCAGTCCGGCCTGATCCAGAAACTGCCGGGCATGCGACTGGTCAGCCGGGGAAAGAAACAGATCCATCTGTCTGCCGTCAGCAGACAACCCCGCCTTTTTTAAAATCGATAGATAATAATCGATCAAATGCCCTTTTTTCAGTGCCGGGTTCATTTTAATCCCCCGGTTCAACAGCAGGCCACGGCCGTCAGTGGTATACCCCAGGCGTTCGGGAATTCCTGCCAGAAAACTGATCAAGGCGGCTTCAAAGGCATTCTGCATCAAAATGGCCAGGTGGAATCCTTCCCTTCGAAGATCTCCTGCCAGCCGAAACGTACCCATTCCTCGTTTGTGACGGCCATTGGTGTCATATTCCCATACGTGATCGACAAAGGGATTGTTTGCATACACCGGAATCACCCAGGGCTTGGCCACAACTGTCACCTGGGCTTTGGGAAAATTCCGGCGAACCGCCCGGATCACCGGCGTGGTCATGATGGCATCCCCTACCCAGTTGGCTGCCCGGACCATGATTCTGGCCTGTGGTGTGTCCGTGAGCCTGATAAACCCCATATCGTTTTCCAGCATCCCCTTTACCCTTATCGCTTGTCAAGTTCGCAAAAGGGTTTGGTTTTCCAGCGGTTGTGAACCCAGAAATACTGTTCAGGGCACTGCCTGACCATGGATTCAATGGCTGATACATACGCCTGGGTGTTGTTTTCAATGTCCTTGATGGGATCTCCGGTAATGGTCACAGGAATTTCCGGCAGGACTTCAAGGTGATATTGATCATTTTTCTTTGTGATAAAAGCCGGCAGAACAACCGGTCTGGATTTGATCACCAGCTTGGCAAGACCACTGTTGGTGCAGGCAGGCCTGCCGAAAAAATCCACAAAAACCCCTTTATACCAGTCCACATTCTGATCCAGTAAAGTGGCCACAATCCCGTTCTCTTCAAGAATCCGGGCGATTTTCGAGGATGCACCCCGCAACGGCACCATGGTGATACCAAAACGCTGCCGCAGTTCCAGCATCAACCATTCCAGAGGCGGATAATCCAGCTGGCGATACAGAATATGCAACCGGATATCCACGGAAGCAACCGCAGGAATCACCAGTTCAAAAATGCCCATATGACAGGACACCACCATGATCCCCCTGCCCTTTTTTCTGGCAGCATCCACGTGTTCCAACCCCTTGATGACGAAATGCTTGAACAGTTTTTCACTGGGCTGGGAATAGGACCAGATCACCTCAAACAGAATACTGGCTGTATGCCGGAAATTTTTTTTTGCAAACGCTGCTGCAGCCGCGGCTGTCATCTGGTCTGGATAGGCCAGCTGAATATTTTGGATCACCAGGTTTCGATGACGTGTGTCAACGGCATACCAGATCAGGGCGATGGCATCGGAAAAGAACAGCAGTACCGGTCGGGGAAAGATCCCAAGCAGACGAATCAGCAGTTTAATCAACTTGAATACGTTCTGGTCTTTCATGATGAATTCATCTTCGCCGTTAAAAAAGACTGGAATCTGTCCGGCTGCTCAAACTGAATCTGAATACCGATCACCACCAGGTCTGAAGCCCACTGAATACCGTCTGAAAGCTTTGCCCAGTCTTTTTGTGTTGTCATTATCAGATCAACACCGATTTTTCCGGCACAGGCATTGATCCTGTCAAAGTCAGACCCTTTATACCTGTAATGATCTTTAAATTCAAGATGGTCCTTGACCTTTATTCCATATCTGGCAACTGTCTGATAAAATCCGGTATTTCCGGCAATGCCTGAAAACAGCAGTGCGGTTCTGCCTGCAAACGTCTCGATGGGTACCGGGCCGGTCTGTTTTTCCTGTGTGATAACGGTGCAGACCATGGGCTGATGAAAGGTTCTGAAACTGGGCATCTGTGTGCGGAATCGCTTGACATCCAGACAGCCAAAATGTGATGCGTTTCTTGATTGAGACTGATCATCACATCGTGTAAAAATTACTGCGTCTGCCCGTTTTACGGCCGTATCAAATGATTCGCGCAGTCGGCCTGCCGGCAGAAGCCGGCTGTTTCCCAAAGGTGCCGTGCCGTCCAGGAGCAGAAGGTCCAGATCCCTTCCAAGGCCGAGGTGCTGAAACCCGTCATCCAGAATGAGCACATCCGGTGAAAACAGATCCAGGGCCAGCTTCCCGGCTGTGTAACGGTTTTTGCCCACCACCACGGGAAACTGTTTCAACCGGGCCATCATCAACGGCTCATCTCCGGCCTGAACCGCATCGGAAAGCAGGCGGGTGCCGTCTGAGACCGCCAGCGCAGGGCCTTGATACCGGCCTTTGTAGCCCCTGCTGACCACAACACAGGTTTTGTTCATCTGCCTCAGCTGCTCTGCCAGAAAAATGGCCATGGGAGTTTTGCCGGTTCCGCCAACAGCAATGTTTCCAATGGAGATCACAAAGCACGGCAGGCGTTTTTGTTTCAGGATCTGTTTTTCATACAGCCAGCACCGGACGCCTGTTATCCAGCCATAAACCGTTGAGAGGCGCACCAGCCACCAGCGTCCAGAAAAGACCTGCACCGCTTCAGTGCTGTCAATAGCACGCTCGATAAAACGCTCCAGCCTCTGCCGAACGGATTCAAACAATTTTCACCTGCTCCATCTGATTGATGATCTGGTCTACAGCCCCGCAATGGGCTGAAACAACGGAAAAATTCTGCTGCCCCATATACCGGCACAGTTGTTCATCTGCCAATATCCGGCGGAAAAACTGCTCAAGGTCTTTGGCTGATGCAACCTGCCTTGCACCATTGCCTGCAATCAGCAGATCGGCAATCTCCAGAAAATCCGACATATCCGGCCCGAAACAGACCGGCTTGGAAAAGACCGCCGGCTCCAGGGGATTGTGTCCGCCGCTTTTGACCAGAGATCCACCGATAAATGCTGCATCACAGATGGCATACAGTTTTGCAAGCGCTCCCATGGTATCCACAAGGATGATCTCACTGGATGCTGCATGGTGATGTTTCAGATCAGACATCGCACTGACCCGGTGTTCTTCCCTGCTCAAGGCTGATTTCAGAGATTTACACCGGCCGGGATCACGGGGTGCCACAATCAAGATCAGGCCGAGAAACTCTGATTTTAAATTCTCATATGCCTTACAGATCAGGATCTCTTCACCTTCATGGGTACTTCCGGCAATGATGATTCTGGCCTTAGAATCCAGAAGAAGCTGGTGTTTCAGGTTCTGAATATCCATTTGTGTCATCCTGGGGTACGGCTGATCAAATTTCATATTACCGGTCACAACAACCCTGTCCGGATTTACTCCCAGCAGAACAAACCGGTCCCGATCCAGTGCAGACTGGGCCAGAATACGTTCCGGCAACGAAAACAGCCAGCTGAAAAAAGGCCGGAAAAATCCATATCCCTTTAAGGCTCTTTTTGACAGTCTGGCATTGACAAGTATCACTGGAATGTCTGCTGTTTTCATTTCATACAGAAAATTGGGCCACAGATCGGTTTCAACCAGGATGACAGCAGTCGGCTGTATGGCGTTACAGACCCGCCGGATACTGCATCCGATATCCAGCGGGAAATACCCCAGTTGATCCACCAGCCTGCTGCTTTCGCAAGTCAGTTTTTCCCGGGCGGTTTCAAATCCGCTTCTGGTTGAAGCGGTGAATGTGATCGACATGTCTGAAAAACGCTCTTTTAACGCCTGGACCAGCGGCAGCACAGAGATTACCTCTCCTACAGAAAGGGCATGGACCCAGATGATTTTTGCTTGAGATGATTCCGGCTGAGAAAATCCGGTTCGGAACCCGAACCGCTGCAGCAGGCTGGCCCGACGCTTTTCAGAAAACAGCCAGGCCAGCACCCAGAGGGGAAATGAGATCACCAGCATCAGGTACACCAGAAGCTTGTATAACACCATTATGGGAAACATGGTCCTGCAGATCTCCTTTTTATTCCGTACGGGTCAGGTATAAAACCCCGAAACCTGAAAAAAATACATTGGTGATCCAGGCACTGATGATTGGTGGCAGGATACCACCATATCCCAGAGACAGACAAAATCCATACATGACCCAGTACAGAAAGGAAATCACGACACCGATGGCAACGGCTGCTGGAATATTTTCTTTGACAAATCCGCGCATGCCTGTGGCAGCTCCGGTGAGCACCATAATCACACAGATAAAAGGGAAGGCCAGTTTTCCGTTTAAATCCACTGTGTACACCCGTGCATCATACCCTTCCTGTTCCACTTTCCGGGCATATTGACGCAGTTGAAAAAAACTCATCTCTTCTGATTTTTTTGCAATCTCACCCAGATCCTCAGGATGAAACGCCAGGGGAATAATTTTGGTGTCGTGCACAAACACATCGTATTCCATGGACTGTTCATGGTGAACCTGCTCAACGACATCAAAAAAGACCCATTGCCCGTCCCTGTAAATCCCTTTTCGCGCATCAATGCGTGAATTCAGACTGAAATCCCTGTTCATGGTGGTCATGGATATGCCGGACAGGGTTTTGGACACTGGATCAAAAAAGTTGATGTGTACCAGCTGGTGATCGGATTTAATCCAGATGTCCTGCCGGACCGTATGATAATTCTGTCTGTTTTTGATCACGTGATGCTGAATATGGTTGGCTTTTGCCATGGAGACCGGCACAAGGGTTTCCCCTAAAAAAAACATGACCAGCGCAAGGCCCGCTCCGGCCAGAAGCGCTGGTTTGACAAGAGAATAAATACTGATGCCGCTGGAACGGATCGCCAGCAGTTCATTGTTCCGGTTCATCAGGCCAAAAACCACCAGTGTTGCCAGAAGAACGCTGGCCGGGGTCAACTGGGCAAACATGAACGGAACTTTCAGCAGTACGTACCCGAACCCGCCGATCAAGGACAGCTGCGACTCTAAAAACTTGTCCATCCGTGACAGGTAGTCGATCAGAACAAACAGCACCATGATCATCAACTGAATGATGCTGAAGAATTTGAAAAACTCTTTGAGCCAGTATCGCTGCAGACAGGTCATGGATTATGATTTCCCGATCATCCGCTGTTGGATGGTAACTGCCAGCGTTGAAAAAAACGCAGGCAGCATCACAGGTTCTTCTCTGGCATTTTTTACCAGAAAATAGATGGCAATCCCACCCATGATCACATTGGGCAGCCACATTCCCAGCACCGGCGGATAATTTCCTGTCTCACCGGCAGACCAGCCAATGGCCAGCATTACATAATAAAGCAGAAAAAAACCAATCCCCAGACTGAAGCCGGAAGACCTGCGCAGAGAGGCAGACTGAATCCCCAGGGGAAACGCCAGCAGCCCAAGAGTCAGACAGGCAAAGGGAACGGAAAACTTCTCATGCAGCTCCATCAATGCCGCGCTTAAATCGAGCCGGTTCAGCGAGCCGGAACGGATCAGCCTGATCAGGTCCGCCAGATTCCGCTCGTCCAGCTCTTTTACCAGGTTCGCAGAAGATGACCCCATGGCATTCAAATCAAGATTGATATCATACTCTCCAAAATGAAGATTGTTGACGGTTTTATCTGCCAGATCCACCTGATTGATCACACCGTTGTACAGCTTGATCGTGTACACCTGGTCATCATCAAAACGGATCAGTTTTCCATTGGGGGCAATGGAAACACTGACCATCCCCTGCGTTCTGCGGTCTTCAATAAACACATCGGTCAGGGTTTTTGTTTTCATATCCACATGGGAAACATATACCATGATATCTTCCAGTTCCGAGTTGAACTGTCGTTCCTGGAGTGCCGCATCAATGCTGGACCTGGCAATTTCCAGGCTGGTTTTTTTTACTGCCAGCTTTCCCCAGGACACCCCGAAGACCGTTACCCACAAAGTCAGGAAAAACCCAAAAAAACAAAACAGTGCCACTGGTGGCAGAATCCGATACAGTGAGATCCCGGCGCCTTTCAATGCAACAATCTCGTTTTCCTGTGACATGCGCATAAACGTCAGAAGAATGGAGATCATAACCGACATGGGAATGGTGAATTCCAGGAACCGCGGCAAGGTATACACCATCATTTTTCCGATGGCCAGAAGGTCTGCGTTGTGATTAACCACCATATTGGTGATTTCCGGGATACGGGTCATCAGAAACACAAAAGTCAAAAAAAACAAGCTGATGATAAAAGGGGACAGCAGCTCTTTGAGCATATACAGATATATGGTTTTAAATGCGTTCATTTCCAGGGAAAATATAAGCTGATGGATAAATAGTCAAGATGAGAAACCAATGAATTGTTTTCATCTCTGCATTTCCATGGTATGAAACGATCATGAAATGCACGATTATTGCCAGTGGAGATTTTAAGCCCGACCGGAAGATGATTGATCAGATCCGGTCCAGCAAACATGTTGTCTGTGCCGATGGCGGTGCCCGCCATCTCAAGGCACTGGATATCCTGCCGGACGTAATTATTGGTGATTTTGACTCCATCCTGCCGGAAGACCGCAGATATTTTGAAGAAAAACGCGTCAAACTGGTGGAATATCCCCGGCAGAAAAACCACACAGATTCAGAACTGTGTATCAACTGGGCGCTGGAAAAAAAAGTCACAGACGTTACCGTTCTGGGTGGTATCGGAACCCGCATGGACCACAGCCTTGCCAATATCTTCATGCTGAAAACCCTGGCTGAAAACCAGATTGGCGCCCATATACTCACTGCCCGCAGCTCAATGCATGCTATTTTTGATCAAATCGTTCTTGACGGGGTTCCCGGAAATTTGCTGAGTCTTGTCCCGCTGACGGAAACCGTGACCGGCATCACCCTGAAAGGGCTGGCTTACCCCCTGACAAACGCATCAATCACCATGGGTTCTTCGCTGGGTGTCAGCAATGTGTTCGACACAAACCAGGCGGTTGTCAGCATTCAAACAGGAATTCTGCTGGTGATCCAGCCCATGGAATGATCACGTGGCTGCAGCGCTTTCTTTTGCTTCTCCTGCCTCGGTATCTGCCTCTGGAATCAGGGTGTGTTCAATCAAAAATTCTTCCACCTTGTCCATTTCCGACGCCACGATCACGTGCTCAACAACAATTTCCTTGATCACACCCTCCATGTGGGGATTGAGTACCTGGCGCAGGGCTGCTGCCTGATCCTTGATACTGTCGAAATCCTTGACATCGTTAAACTCAAGCGAGCTTAAAAAAATCAAGGCCGCTTCCTTTGCCCGGGGATGAACCAAGGGGATACGTTGTTCCGGCATGAGTTCCTTGAGAACCATGTTCAGGTTCAGGCAAAGATAGCGATCTTTGTCGTTGGAACGATTCTTGTTCAGGTTCACGACAATGGGGTCCAGGTGAACAACAGGATTGCGCTGCTCCTCAATCTGGCTGGCTGTCTGCTGAGTACTTTTTCTCCACTGGGTGGTGTAGCCGGATTCATCTGTCAGATGCATGGAAGCTTCATCCAGCAGCGTAATATCATAAAACAGCGTGGCATTCTTTTCCCATATTTTTTCAATATCAGATTCACTCACCGTGAGAATCATCTGGCCGTTTTCAATGTGCCAGGTTCCTTTTGCGCTTCCCTTGGCACTGACGATCTTGGAGGTGACATCGGTCATGCGGACAGAAGAGTGCCACTCTCCCCTTGGATAGGTGATCAAAAGGATATAAGCCCTGTTTTTAAGATGGGTCCAGTTGCCGACAGCCAGCTCGTTCAGGGATTTTTCACTTTCACCGCACCCGGATAAAAAAACCAGAAGGAGCATACCGGCCAGAACTGTCATTTTCCAGGCGAAACCTTTTTTCATATTGGCACCTGATCTGTTGTATTGTTGTCTGTTTTCACGCTATCATGGATGATAAAAGATGGTCAAGTTGATCCTTTGCAGGCATTTCGGGTTGATCTCTGTGCTCTCTTCGGGATATAACGGCCATAACTTTAATCATCAGGAGCCGTCTCTTTATGCTGACCAGTACATTCATCCATATCCCGGGAATCGGCAGCGCCACTGAGCAGAAACTATGGGCATCCCAGATTCTGGACTGGGAAGATGAAATCCACCTGCCGCGGATGAAACTGGCAGAGGCAAAACAGAACAGTATCAAGGCCTTTCTACAGGAATCCCGGTGCCATCTGCAAAAAACAGATCCTGGATTTTTTGAAGCCCGCCTCCCAGCCAAACAGCATTTCAGGTTCTTCCCGGAATTCAGAAACACCTGTGCCTACCTGGACATTGAAACCACCGGCCTGGACAGTTCAGCCCAGATCACCACCATCGCCATTTACAACGGACAGCAGATCAAATATTTCATTCAGGGGGAAAACCTGCAGCACTTTCCTGATGAGCTGAAAAAATATTCGGTTTTAATCACCTACAACGGCCGGAGTTTTGATATTCCATTCATTGAAGACTATTTCAATATCACGTTACCCCACAGCCAGATTGATCTGCGCTATGTTCTTGCCGGGCTTGGATTCAAAGGCGGACTGAAGCGATGTGAAAAATCGCTGGGAATTGACAGAAAGGAACTGGATGGTGTTGACGGCTATTTTGCTGTTCTGCTCTGGCAGGAATACCGTCGAAGCAAAAACTTTCGGGCCCTTGAGACCCTTCTGGCCTACAACATTGAAGATGTCATTAATCTTGAAACCCTGATGATCAAGGCATACAATCTGAACATTGAAAAAACCGTGTTTGCCGGATCATTGAACATCAAAACTGCTGACCGGCCTGCAAACCTGTTTGCACCGGACCACAAAACCATCCAGAAACTAAAACACGGCTATTAGGCAGCACAGCAGATGCAACGTGCATGACATCTGCTGTACTGCAAAATTTTGAATATCAGTCTCCGCAACCACCACCGGAGCCACAGCTGCCGCAACCACCACCGCCAAGGTCCATGTTGGAATCCAGCTGAAATCCCATTCCGGTAAAATCAACCTTGATATTTTCAGCCTGTTCCATGAATGATTTATCCACAACAAATGTCAATCCTTTGACATCAAAGGTATCATCTGAATCTTTAGGCTCATCCAGAGCCATTGCAAGTGAAGGACCGCCTCAGCCGCCGGAATTCAGAAATATTCGGATCGGGCTGGGTTCTCTGCCCTGAAAATAGTCATCGATCTGCGTTTTTGCAGGATCTGTCAACTCAATCATTGTGTAACTCTCCTTATTCATTATTTATTTTTTCAGGACTTTTGTTTGACCTGAATGTCTTAATTTTAATCACGTGTTCGATTCCTGTCAATGTCAGATACACGCTTTTCCCTGAAATTTCACCTGTTTTTTTCATTCAGAACCGCAGGTGCCGGAAAAACACCGGAGGTCGACAGACACGGCAGCTGCTTTTCATATTGCACTTTGCCCGCTGAATATTGTACATATCTGTCATGAAACTGTCTGTACCGTTCATACTGGATAAATCCTATGTGCATTTTTTAATCACGCAGCAATCAGCGCTTGCCTCGGTCTATTTTTCTTTGCAGCAGTCACCGGTTCTGGATGCACGGATTCCCGCAACGCAGGCATCACTGGAACAGCTGATCAATGGGCTGAACCAGCTGGGCCCGGTAAAAAAATATCTTTTGCTCAATACCCGGTTTATCCATCCGGATCGCTATTTTGATCCAGTTTTTTTAAACCGGATTCTGGCCGTACTTGAAACCTTGCAGGCACAGACCGGGCTGACTGGAATTGTTTTTTCCGATGCCTATTTTTTAAACGCCCTGTCCAATGGGCAGCCGAAGGTGATTTCCCTTCTTGAGGCAATCCCCGGCATCAACTGCATGATTGATTCAATTCCAAAAGCCCTTTCGTTTTTAACGCTCATTGAATCCTCAGGATTCAGACCTCCTGGAAAATTGATTCTGGACCGATCCTTGAACCGGGATTTCAACACCCTGACACAGATAAAAGGACAGCTCCAGAAAAGAGACAGCTCTGTTACCATCGAGCTGATGGCCAATGAAGGCTGCCTGCTTCAATGCCCTTTCAAACTGGCGCATGATGCCCATATTTCATATTCCAATCTCAATCCCGGCATGGAAAGCACGCTTAAAATAAACAGATCCTTTGGATGCCATCACTGGTTTTATACCCATCCCCAAACAGTCCTGGCATCTCCGTTTATCCGCCCGGAAGACGTGGGTGCCTATGACTCAATTGCAGATACACTGAAACTCTGCGGCAGGACGCTGGGACCCGGTTTTTTGATCCGATGCATCCAGGCCTTTATTCATCAGTCGTACACCGGGAATCTTTTGGATCTTCTGGATGCCACCCACTGGCTTTCAGATCTGTACCACATTGATAATGCAAAACTGGGGCCTGATTTTTTAAATACCCTAGCCCACTGTACAAAGGATTGCAGACATTGTAAGATATGCGAAACGTTTTTCTCGACAGTAGCGGTCAAAACACCAATAGGACTCAAAAACTACAAGGATTATCTATGAAAATACTGGTAACAGGCGGTGCCGGGTATATTGGTTCCCATACCTGTATTGAGCTTTTGAATACCGGCTATGACGTGGTTGTTCTGGACAATTTGTGCAACAGCTTTAAAGAATCGTTAAACCGGGTGGAACAGATCACCGGAAAATCGCTTGATTTCTATGAAACAGACCTTCTGGACAAGGAAGGAATCCGCCAGATTTTTACAACTCATGACATTGACGCAGTGATTCATTTTGCAGGGCTCAAAGCAGTGGGAGAATCTGTATCCATTCCCCTTAAATATTTTCACAACAACATCACCGGCACCCTGAACCTTCTCGAGGTCATGGCGACACACCATGTCAAAACCCTTGTTTTCTCATCATCTGCAACCGTCTACGGGGACCCGGCCACTCTTCCCATTACCGAGGATTTTCCGCTGTCCGTAACCAATCCCTATGGCCGAACAAAGCTGATGATCGAAGAAATCCTCAAGGATCTTTACGTTTCTGATCCCGCATGGAACATTGCCCTGCTCAGGTATTTCAATCCTGTGGGTGCCCACAGCAGCGGCCGGATTGGTGAAGATCCCTTTGATATTCCCAACAATCTGATTCCCTATATCGCCCAGGTCGCTATCGGCCGCCTTGACCAGGTCAATGTGTTTGGAAATGATTACAACACCCCGGACGGCACCGGTGTCAGGGATTATATCCATGTGGTGGATCTGGCCATCGGCCACATCAAAACCCTTCCCAAGCTGTTTGAACGTCCCGGAATCGTGATTTACAATCTTGGCACCGGACAGGGATATTCGGTGCTGGACATGATCCGCGGATTTGAAATCGCCACCGGAAAAACCATTCCCTACACCATCACCCAGCGCAGGCCCGGTGATATTGCCGCCTGCTGGGCAGATCCTGAAAAAGCCCGGACAGAACTTGGGTGGCAGGCCCAAAAAACCCTTGATCAGATGTGTGCAGATACCTGGCGATGGCAGAAAAACAACCCCAATGGCTACCGCAGTCTCGATCCGGAGAAATAACCATGGACGGGTATCTTCCCTCTTTAAAGAACTGCATTAAAACCGGAAAGACAGGAGCAGCGAAAAGCCTGCTAAAAGACCTTGGGCAACGGCACCCGACTGAAAAACAGTCTGTACTCCAGATACTGGCCCTGGCGCCAGACAAAATCGCGTATGACCTGCTGTACTTTCTGACTCGAAAGGACAACCTGGACGCGGAAATCGCATCCCGCCTGGTCCAGATCGTCATCGACCGGGCCCATCTGAACTACAGCTTTGTTTTGATTCTGTTTGACAATGCATCCAGAGAAATCATCCTGACCACCATTCCACTGCTCAGGCACATCCTGGTAAACGAAACTGACAAAACGCTTCTGAACAGCATTATCCGGATATCGGGAAAAATGAAACTTGAATCCTTAACCAGTGATATTGCTGAATTTATCTTTTACGATGACGTGGTGCTCAAACAGGAAACCATTAAGGCCCTGGAGAGAATCGGCACTGCAACCGCCATGGAAAATCTCGAACAGGCAGCAAAAACAGAAAAATGTGACCAAAGCATTCTGGACGCCATTGAAGTGCTCAAAGCCAGAACAGCAGATAAAGTAAAAACAGCAGCAACAGAAAAAAAGCGATCCGGTGCGGCTCAAGTGGAACAGATCGAACAGCTGGCGGCAAAAGATCCAGACAAGCGGTTTGATGCACTGCTGGCACTTTCAGAAGACCCGGATGCTGTGTCCACAGCCCTGTCCATTTACAGGGACACCCCAAACCCGGACCTGATCATCAACTTGATGCGTCTGGTTTCACAGACCATTCCCATAAAAGCCGTCAATGACATCTTTTCCATCATCACCCGGAAAAAAACCGACCCGGCTGTCCGTTTCGCCGCCTATGACGCCCTTGGAGCCTTTCCTGAACTTGAATCAGCAGCAGCAGTTATCCAGGGGGTATCTGATACCGCCATGTTTGTCAGAATGGCTGCTGTCAAGGCACTGGATAAAAACCTGTCTGATTTTGTATGTGCTGAGATTAAAAACCGGATCGAATCCGGAACCAAAAAAGGGGAAATCCTGGCACAGACCATTCTGGATGCCCAGGCCCGGCATTTGATCGAATATCTGATGATATCTGATACCTTTTCATACATGGCATCCAATTATCTTGTTAAACATGCGCCAGAACCGGTTCTGGACACCTTTATCAGCATTCTTGAAAAACGGAATCTGAAATCAACCGCCAGAAAATATCGGGATATCAAGGCTGGGAAGCCCGCTGGGAACACCCGGCAGGCAATTGTGATCAGCCCGTCAGCAGCCACACGAAGTGTATACAGCACATTGATCGCATCCTGTGGATTTTCAAGCCTGACCTTTAAAAAAGCTCAGCACGCATTTGAAACAATGATGACTGCGCCGCCCGACCTGGTCATCTGTGACCTTTTTTTGCATCAGATGACCGGGCTGACCTTTACCAGGGAAATCCGGGGGCTGTATCCGGCTGGTGACCTTCCAGTGGTTATCTCCTGCCTGCAGAAAACCCTTGACAGTGCCGTGATGAAAAAGCATGCAGAGCAAGCCGGTGCCACTGCTTTTTGTGAATTTCCCCCTAAAATATCCCAGATCCGGGCCTGGATGGGATAAGCGCCTTTCCCATGAAACCTTTTCCCATTGCCCTTGGTGCACGGCTCCAGTCCATCCCCGGCATCAATACCATTGGATTTAAGCCCAATTTCCAGGATTACACCTGTCAGGAACAAAAAATGATTCTAACGGCAGATACAATCTATTTTCCCACTGCATTTTATGCGGGCCTGTTCCATGCATCCGGGAAAAAAATTTTTCCCAGCTTTCATACCTATACATTTGCCCTGGATAAAATCAAACAGACCACCATGTTCAATCTTCTGGGGATTCCCCATCCGCGGACCGCATTTTTTTTCGGAAAAAAACAAAAACAGACCATTTTGCACCATTTTGATTTTCCGTTTATTGCCAAAATCCCCAGAGGGTCTGCAAAAGGCAGCGGTGTTTACCTAATCCAGACAGCAGACGATCTGGCAGCAGTGACTGCAGGCACTTCTCCTGCATATATTCAGGAATACCTCCCCATTGACCGGGATATGCGTATTGTGATCATCGGCAGCGAAATCCGCCTTGCCTACTGGCGAATCGCCCGGGAAGACACGTTCAAAACCAACCTGTCCCAGGGAGGAACCATCAGTTTTGACCCCCTGCCCAGTGCTGCACTGGAACTTGCCCTGTCCACCGCCGTCAGATGCGGCTGGAATGATGTGGGGATCGATATCATCTCTCACAACCACCAATACTATGTGCTGGAAGGTAATATGAAGTACGGCACAAAGGGATTTGAAAAAGCAGGAATCAACTACAAACAGATGCTGGCCGATCTGATCCTCTCAGAAGCGGTATAACCTCAAAGGAGACCGGCATCTGCCTCATCTTCCTCCCACTCCTGGAGATACTCCTGGATCATTGCAGATGCGGATGCGCCCTGAGGTTTTAACAGGCAATACCCCATCTTTTCGATTTCCCCTTCCAGGCCATGGAAAAACGCCTGCTCCACACTGACGGAATCCGGGGTGATGCCATCGGATACAAGGGCTGAAATGACAGCCTGGGTCAAGTGCCCTTCTGGAACAAACAAGTCACTGACACAGGCATTCCATTCTTCGGGGAACGGGATGATTTTCCAGGGACTCAGGGCTTCCGGCCTTAAAATCTTGTTGCTTTTCGGATTAAACGGCGCTTTTACAACTTTCATCTTTTTGTGATCAAACCCCATCAAAGATTTCAACACCTGGGTCAGGTCATCTGAAAAAATCCATTCCTCCGGCTCGAGCAGAACCGGTGGAAATTCATTGCTGGTAAGGGCATATCGAAACGGTCCCTTTTCTTTCCAGAATTTTTTAAACGCGATCGAACTGACCAGAATCTCTCTGAAAACCATTTTTCTTCCCCTTTTTCCCAAAAAAACCGCGTATGGGTTCTTTAAGCAGATTCTTTTTTACAAATCAACCATAAATCCTGTTTCCATTCCCCTGTTTTTCCGGTATGTCAAAAAAGGGGACAACTCATGACAACCCGCAACCAAAGGAGAGACGATGATGTTGAAAGGAAAAGTTGCCTGGATTACCGGCGCAGGAACCGGCATTGGGCTGGCCGGAGCAAAATCACTGGCAGAGGCCGGCGCAACTGTTGTGATGTCCGGCCGACGGAAAAAAGTTTTAGATGAAGCTGCCGCCGCCATCTCAACTGCTGGCTCCACCATTACGGTTCACCCGCTGGATGTAACCGATGCCAAGGCCGTTCAAATGGCTGCTGAAACCATTATCCAGCAGCATGGCCAAATCGATATCCTGGTTAACAATGCCGGCATCAATACGCCGAACCGGTTTTACAAGGATCAGACCATTGACGGATGGAACCAGGTGGTCCGCATCAATCTGGACGGTACGTTCTACTGCATCAAAGCGGTACTGGATCATATGCGCAAACAAAAAGAGGGGCTTATCATCAATGTTGCCTCCTGGGCAGGGGTATACAATGCCGCCATTGTGGGACCGGCATATAACGGTACCAAACATGCGGTGGTATCGATTACGGAAACATTGAATATGGAAGAGTGCCAAAACAATATCCGGGCCTGTGCCATCTGCCCTGGAGAAGTCAACACACCGATAATGGACAGCCGGCCAGTACCACCGCCGGCAGCAGACCGGAAAGCCATGCTGCAGCCGGAAGATCTGGGAAAAGCGATCTGCTGGGTCGCCCAACAGCCGCCCCATGTGTGCATCAACCAGATGATCATCAGCCCCACATGGAATCGCCTGTATGTCGGCTCGATTGAAAAACCGTAACCCTGAATGTTTTATCAACTGACATCCGGATGATACGGCGCCAGCCCAGGACTGATGCGTTCGTATTGCCGGATATCACTGAACAGACTGCTGTCCGTATATTCTTCCGAACCGGTCCGGCCGGAGGGCAACGATGCCGGAACAAGAAACTGTTTTGCAAACCAGTGGATCTGCTCCCCTTCAAGACAGATTCCAGACGGCAACGCCCTGCGTTCAACAATCACCTTCTTTT
Organism: Desulfobacteraceae bacterium; assembly: GCA_011390435.1. The sequence continues at coordinate 24,622 of JAABSK010000005.1, forward strand.
TCCGGCTGAGAACCACTTCTCTGAACGCATGCTGATAGGAGATTGCGGATTTGAGTCCGCAGGTGCTGTAAGACACCTTGAGCTGAAGACCGGAAAAATGGATCTGGGGCCAGAGAGCCGCAGCAAAAAACAACTGATCTTTCCGGGCGGCCACCTGCCACAATTCAGGGTTGACAGCGGCTGATAACAGCTGGGATTCAACGCTGCTGATCCGTGCTGGCGGGCCGCAGACGCTCAACGTCCGGATATGACCGGTGGCTGTAATGTCTTCCCGATCGGATTTGATGATCATGCCGGCACGTTTCCTTGCACCTGCTCCCTGGAACTGGTGGCGAAAAGTAAATGAACAATAATTGATCGGCAGCAGAATCTTTTCATCCAGAGCGTACCGGATCAGTTCCAGAGCAGCAAGCTCGGTTTCCAGCACTGTCACATCCGGGCCAGGAAGAAAGGTATATCCCCGCTGGATAAATTTTGGAAGATTAAAGGCTGTGCACCGCAGCTGGTGGAGGTTCAGATAATCAACCCCTGCATGATACAGCTCTTTTACAACCGTCCGGGTAATGTCCATATCTTCCGGGATGGCCGGAATTTCCACGGTGACGCAAGGGACGATGCCCACTGCTTTTTTCAATGCGTCCAGGCAGTAGTGATTGGCGCTGATGTCAAACCGGATTTCACTCAGGCCTGCATCCCTCAGCTGTTTCAGATGCGTTTGTGTCACCAGGATGCCGTTGGTGTACATCCAGATGTACAGCGGATGAGCCACACGATCGCGAAGGGTTTTCAAAAAGATCAGAACCCGGTCAAAACTCATGAACGGTTCTCCGCCGCTGAAACTGATGCCTTTGATTTTAAAGGTATTGATATAAGCGGCATAATCTGCCGGGTTGGAAAAAATAACGGAGCTGGTCATGGGCTGCCCTTTTTCCTTCTGAGATGAAGGGCAGTAAAAACATCTGGCATTGCAGATCCCATTAATGAAAAGACAGGACCACTCACCTTTTCCGCACAGGTCACAGCCCGGAGAGATGCCATGGGTGTACAATTTGGTTTCATTAAACCGCCATCCCGAACCGCTGGCAGGGCTGTCCAGGATGGCGCGGACAAGTGTTTCCCGCCTGAGGGATGCACGCTGTGCAGTTTCAGGGGTGACCCAGTTCATGCGATCATGCATTGCATCAGGGTGTTCACGTTTTTTCATCAGATTCATATTCTCCGTTTGATACTCAATACGGCCAATGGGTCTTGCACGATAGGTGCCGGAACGATTCCAGCGCTTCAGAAAAAGACCGGCCTGAAATAACAGGCAGTTAGCCTACGCGCAAACCGTCTTTACTGCTGCCTGTCAAAAATACGGAAATATCCGGTCCGAAGTTTCAGCTGTTTCAGACGCTTCATGTCCTGTTTTTGAAAAAGCAGTTCCTGCTTGATCTCCTCTGCTGATTTTGTTAACTGTGATGGCTGATCATGGCTGACACACACCCAAATATCAAAACCCGGATACTGCACCAGCTTTATCTGGCAGAAGGAAACGCTGTCTCCGGTGTCTTTTTGAGCCGCCTGCTGAATATCTCCAGGGTTGCGGTATGGAAACATATCGACAAACTCAAATCCACCGGTGTGAATATTGAGTCCAGCCCCAAAGGATACCGGCTTCCTGATCCTGAAGACCTGCTTTTCCCTTTTTGCTTTTCCCCTGAATACCAGGATCAGATCATCCACCTGCTGCAAACCCGGAGCACCATGGATATTGCCAGGGAGCTGGCACAGAATCCAGCATCCCATTTTACGGTTGTGATTGCCGAACACCAGACCCTTGGCAGAGGACGACTGAACCGAAAGTGGCACTCATCCGGCGGCGGACTGTGGTTTACCCTGATATTAAAGCCGGACACACCACCTCCCCTGTCCTATCTTTATAATTTTGCCGCATCTTTAAGCCTGTCCCAGACCCTGAACACTCTTTTTGACGTTGACGTATCAGTCAAATGGCCCAATGACCTGCTGCTCAAGGGTAAAAAGCTTGCCGGCCTGCTTTCGGAAACCCAGACCCGGGGGGACATGGTTGAATTCATCAATATCGGAATCGGCCTCAACGTCAACAATCATCCTGAAAAAGATGAACCAAAAGCCATCTCACTGCAGAATGCCGTGGGCCGCAGACTCTGCCGCAAACAGATTCTTGAGGCTTTTCTCGATGACTTCAAACACCGGACAGCCCATATGGACCCTGCTGATATCATCTTTCGATGGAAACAGCAGACATCCACCATCGGAAGCCGTGTCCGCATCGAGACCCTGGGGGAGATGTATGAAGGAGAGGCCGTGGATGTGGATGATACGGGTGCGCTGATCATCCGAACCCGTGATGGCAGAACCCGGAAGATCATATACGGCGACTGTTTTCATCGCTGAAAATGAGCCTGGCTGCTGTGAGATGATTTTCCGGTCATCTTTTATCTTTTCCATTGATCCTCCTTTTTTTTTGATGTAATATTGCAAACTGTTTTATAGCTCATTACTATTAAGAATAGAGTACAACAAATCATAAATCATTCATAAAGGGACGCGGCCATGCCGAAAATCGATGATCAGTTTCCAGGTTCAGATGGATACGACCTGAGGGGCAAACAGTCTGTCCGCGCGACATTCAAGCTTTCCCAAAAAGCCATTGATGCCATCGGCCTGGTTGCCGTACACATGGGAATCAAACAGAAATCTCTTTTTGATCATATCATAGAAGATATTGAAGCGTTGGATTCCCTGGCAAAAACCATCCATATCCGGCAGTTCAAAAAACTGCCCAGAAAACAGAAGACATTTGTCCTCAGCCGAAAAACCATTGATGCTTTAGGGATGATCTCCCGCGAACACAACACCCCAAGAGATGCCCTGGTGGAATACTCCATTCAGAAACTTGAATCCCTCATCCACGCGGAAAAACTGCGGCACAAAGAAAGACTCCTTCTGCTCAAAGAACTGATGGAACCTTTTGATCAGATTGCCGCCAGATACAAAAAAGCAACAGAGATCCTGGGAAAGGAAGACCCGTTTTGCCGACAGCTGGCAAAAGCTGTATACGCCTGTCGGAAAACCCGGGATGATCTGTCTGAATTCCTTGAAAAAAGCAAGGTAATCGCAGAATTTTAATGTTCCAGAACCCTGTATAATTGCGAAGGAGGAAACCTTGATTGAGGTTCAAAAGCTGACCAAGTATTACGATGATTTCTGTGCGGTGAACAGAATCAGCATGACCATCCGGAAAGGAGAAATACTCGGATTACTCGGCCCAAACGGTGCTGGAAAAACCACAACGCTGAGAATGCTCACCGGATATTTCAGACCCAGTTCCGGCACCATCAAGATCAAAGATCTGCAGATGCCGGAAGATGCCATCCAGATCAAATCTTTGATCGGCTACCTCCCGGAATCCGCTCCGCTTTATCACAACATGCTGGTCTATGATTACCTGGAGTTTGTGGCCAGAATCAAAGGAATTGATGACAAGGAAAAACGCTATGACCGGTTTTTGCAGCTTTCCGATCTTTGTGGATTATCCGACATTATGGCCAAACCCATTTCAACCCTTTCAAAAGGGTTAAAGCAGCGGGTGGGGCTTGCCCATGCCATGATGACAGACCCAGAAATCCTGATACTTGATGAGCCCACATCCGGACTGGACCCCAATCAGATCGCTGAAATCAGAGACATTATCAAAACCATTGGAAAGGAAAAAACCATCATTTTTTCCACCCACATCCTCAGTGAAGCAGAAGCCACCTGCGACCGCATCGTGATCATCAACAATGGAAGGGTGGTCGCAGACGACAGTACAGAAAACCTGAAACACAATGCCGGTAAAAACTCGGTGATACAGCTGTCTTTATCCGGCGCGCCAAAAGACGCTGCAATATCCCTTCTGACATCCATTGACCCGCAAATGGCCATCAGGGAGGTGCAGACATCAGAAAAAGGGGTCACCTCGTTTGAGATTTCAACTCCGGGCATCCAGGACGCAAGACCTGCCATCTATCTTAAAATAAAGGAAACCGACTGGATTATCCTCCAGCTGACCCGAGAAACAAAGGCCCTTGAAAAAATATTCAGGGAATTGACCATGCAGGAGGCCTCAGCACAATGAAACAGATCAGAATCATTGCCGTCAAAGAATTCAAGGATTACTTCATTTCACCCATCGCCTATATTGTCATCTCCCTGTTTCTGATTGTTACCGGGTGGTTTTTCTTTTCCACATTTTTTATCTATGGCCGGGCAGACTTAAGGGATTTTTTCGCGCTGCTGCCCATTGTCTTTTCATTTGTTATTCCAGCCATTACCATGCGGCTGTTTGCGGAAGAAAAAAATGTCGGCTCTTACGAAACTCTTTTGACCATGCCCGTGTCCTTCAGTGATATTGCTATTGGAAAATTTCTGGGTGCCACTTTTTTTGCAGCCTCCCTTCTGATACCGACCCTTTGCTACCCTTTGTCCATCGCATTTATCGGTGATCTGGACCCAGGGCCTGTGATCGGCGGATATCTTGGCGCTGTACTGCTGGCCGCAGCCTATTGCGCCCTGGGCATTCTGGCGTCCGCTGTGACACGGAACCAGATTATTGCATTTATCATTGGATGCAGCCTGTGTTTTACCCTGACCATTGTTGATAAATTATTGTTTTTCATGCCCACCGGCATTATTGCCGTTGTCCAGTACCTTGGTGCAGATGCCCATTTCATGAACATTGCAAAGGGGGTCATCGACTCCAGGGATATCCTTTATTTTATAAGCGTGGTCTTCATCTGTCTGTTTGCAACCCGAATTGTCATGCATGAAAAAAACTAAGGAGTAACAATGGGCACCTTTTCAACAAAAGAAAACTATTTTAAGTTCGCACTCTATCTTGTGGTCATCATACTGATGAATCTGGCGGGCATTACCCTGTTTTTCCGGATCGACTTGACCCGAGACAGGATCTATTCTTTGTCCGATGCCAGCAAATCAGCTGTGGCAACCCTGTCAGAACCGCTGACCATCAAGGTCTTTTTTTCAAAGGAACTCCCGGCACCGCACAACAATACAGAGCGCTATCTTAAAGATCTGCTGGATGAATATGCCGCCCTCAGTGGCAGATATGTCAACTACACCTTTTATAATGTCACGCCGGAAGACAGTTCACTGACCCAGAAGGCTGATGAAAACCGGAAGCTGGCAAAAGATTACGGTATCCAGCCGGTCCAGATCCAGATCATGGAAAACGATGAGATCAAGTTCAAAAACGCTTACATGGGACTGGTAATGATTCATGGAGACCTGGTGGAAAAAATAGATGCCATCACCACCACCAGTGGCCTGGAATACAAGCTGACCACAGCCATCCGGAAAATGAACAACAAAGTCAGTGCCCTTTTGCGGCTGGATGAAAAAATTCAGGTCCATCTCTACCTGTCCTCTGCCCTGAATGACGTTGGCCCCCTGATCGGCCTGAACCAGCTGCCGATGTTGAAGGGCGCAATCGAACAGTCCATTGAAAAACTCAACACCCGGACCCTCGGGGTTATGGATTTTACGCACATTGATGTCACCAGCCGTCAGGATCTGGAGACACTGGGAGAAAAATATGACCTGATGACCCTTTCCTGGCCAGAAGTCCCCCAGGAACAGATCCCAGAAGGGCTTGGCGCTGCCGGCCTGGTTGTCGCCTATAAAGGCCAGTCCACCACCCTTCCGCTGATCAGCGCCATGGAGTTGCCGATGATCGGAACCACTTACCAGATGGCTGACCCGGATATGCTGGAAGATCAGATTACAGCGGTGGTTGAAAAACTGATCGGCATCAATACCGACATCGGTTTTCTCACCTCCCACGGCACCCACGCCCTGGTTCCGGATCAGATGGCCATGATGCAGGGACGTCCCACAGAAAGCATGCAGGTTTTCAATGCCCTGCTTTCCGAACAATACACGATTAAAACCGTGGATCTCAAAGAAGAATCCATCCCGGACGGTTTAAACTGCCTGATCATTGCCCGGCCGACACAACCCTTTTCTGATGATGAATTGTTCCAGATTGACCAGGCCCTGATGAAAGGAACCAGCCTTGCCTTTATTTCCGACGTATTTATGGAAGCCAGGTCATCGGGTGCGCCCATGGGAATGCCGGCCCAGTACAACCCCATTGACACCGGCCTTGAAAAGCTGCTGAACCACTACGGCATACAGATCAAAAAAGCCTATGTAATGGACAAGCAGGCCTACGTGCACCGGAACGCATCAAACCAGGGGCCCCGGGAGCAGATCTTCTATTTTGCCCCCCATATCAAGGGAGACGCCATCAATCAGCGCCCGGCATTCATGAGCAACATCAAAGAACTGGTGGCCATGCAGATTGCACCTGTTGAGCTGGTGGAGGCCAATATTGATCCCGGCAGGGTGACAGCCACGCGGCTGCTCTCCTCTTCTGCAAAATCCTGGCTCATGGAAGAGACAATCAATTTAAACCCCATGTATATTCATCCACCGTCAGAGTCAGAAAAAATGCAATCCTATGACCTGGCCTTTCTTCTGGAAGGTGAATTCACCAGCTATTTTAAAGACAGGCCCCTGCCAAAAAAAGAGATGGAACAGACTAAAATCGACGATAGAGATCAGCATCTTCAAGGCGTTTCAGCACAGAACACCATCATTGAAACATCAAAACCCGCCCGGATTTTTGTGCTGCCCAGCTCCCAGATGATTCAGGACAATATGCTGGATCCCCAGGGACGGACAACCAATACCACGTTTATTTTAAACGCAATGGATCATCTGAACGGAAAAGATACCATTGCACAGCTCAGAAGCAAGCAGCAGCAATACAACCCGATCTCAGACACCTCTTCGCTTTTCAGGGGAATGATCAAAGGGGTGAATATCATTGGCCTGCCCGTACTGGTCATCTGCCTGGGTCTGGCTGTTTTGGCCAAACGGGTGTCCCGCAAAAAGAAAATCGCCAACCGTTTCACTGCGCAAAAAGGACGTTCATCATGAAAAAAGAATACGCCATACTGATTGTGCTGATCCTGATATTGGGTGCCTATCTTTTCCTGTACCCGGAAAACAGGGACTATTACACCCTGCCTGAAGTTCCAACAATCGACCTTCAGTCTGTCACCGGCCTGGTCGTTGAAAAAGACCAGGCCCGGATCCGTTTTTCCAAAACCGGCACTGCCTGGACCGTCACAGACAAGGAATATCCAGCAGATGAACAGATGGTCACTGCCATTCTGGACATCTTCAAACACCTGACCCTCACCACTCTGGTCTCCCAGAAGGAAGACCTGCACCGCTACGCACTCGATGACAGCCAGAAAATCAGTGTCAAACTCCTTGCAGATGAAACAGGGGTGTTTGAGCTGGGTATTGGAAAAACCGCCGCCACCTTCAACCACACATTTGTCATGCTGCCAGATGACCGCAACGTCTATCACGCTGCCGGCAGCCTCAGGCCGTCTGTGGACAAAACAGTGGAACAATTCCGGGATAAAACCGTTCTGTCGTTTGCCGCCCCTTCCATCAAGAAACTCTTTATTTCAAAAGGGGGCATAACCCGGACACTGGTGGCTGCCTCTCAAAAAAACAATGCAGGAAAAGATCCTGTCTGGACATCTGATGACAACAGTCCGGCAGATTCAAAAACCATTCAGGAGCTGCTGACCACACTGGGAGTCCTGTCGTGTGAATCCTATTCAAACCCGGCTGCAGGCACCCTGGACCAGTCGCAGAACCCATTGATCACCCTGCGGCTTGAAAATGATACCACCCATGAGCTGACCTTATATCAGGATCAGCCGGAAACAGACATTTACGGAACCTCATCGTTGAATCCGTATCTTTTTGTGTTAAGTTCGTTTGATGGTAAACAGATCTTAACCCACACGGATAAACTGCTGGGGATTCACACACCAGAAGAGTAATTCATGTGAGCCGGTTATTCAAAATTGTCTATCAGCCCTATAAATGGATCATTGTTCTTCCGTTTGTTTTTTTCATCACCATGATCCTGGCCATTGTCTGTATTGTTGCCGGACTGCTGTTCAAACAGGGGGCAACGGTCAACATGATCGCTGTAATCTGGTCAAAACTGTGTTGTGCGGTTGTGCCCCTGAGAGTCAAGATCCAGGGCCGGTTCAACTGCAGAAAAAACAGCTCATACGTGGTGGTGGTCAACCACCAGAGTATGGTGGACATTCCGGTTATCCACGGTCATCTGGGCTTGAACATCAAATGGGTGATGAAAAAAGAGCTGGAAAAAATCCCCATTTTTGGAACAGCCTGCCACCAGCTCGGCTGTATT
>JAABSK010000059.1 GCA_011390435.1 Desulfobacteraceae bacterium
CCATGGCAGATATCTCTGCGGCCAGTGATGAAACATCCAAAATCATTAAAACCATTGATGAAATCGCTTTCCAGACCAATCTGCTGGCGCTGAACGCTGCTGTGGAAGCCGCCCGGGCAGGTGAAGCCGGTGCCGGGTTTGCCGTGGTGGCAGATGAAGTCAGAAATCTTGCCATGCGGGCAGCAGAAGCAGCAAAGAATACCGCAGCATTGATCGAAGGAACCGTCAAAAAAGTCAATGATGGCTCGGAGCTGGTGGAAACCACCAATGAGGCGTTCACCAAAGTGGCGGAAAGTTCCGCCAAAGTCGGCGATATCGTATCTGAAATTTCCCAGGCTTCCAAAGAGCAGTCCAACGGCATTGAGCAGGTGAACATCGCCATTACGGAAATGGACAAGGTAGTTCAGCAGAATGCAGCCAATGCAGAAGAATCCGCTTCTGCTGCTGAAGAGATGAGTGCCCAGGCAGAACAGCTCAAAGATTATGTCGGTGAACTGGTGATGCTGGTCACTGGCAAAGAAAATCAGCGGACCACGATCCAACCGGTCCGCCACCATCAAAAAACCATCAAACCGGCAGCAAAATCATATGGAAAAGTCAGCACCGGCAAGCATAAAATGCTGAGCCGGACCACCAAAGAGGTTCGGCCGGATCAGGTGATCCCTTTTGATGACGATGAAAATTTTGAAAACTTCTAACCAAAACGTGTTTACCGGATAAAGAACGGGTCCGGGGATTTGACGATGCAGCAGCTGTCCGCTCGCAAATCCCTGGACTTGCCACACCAGGTGTGGTTTAATGGCTCTGCTCAAAAAGAACACCCTGCTTCACACTTTGGAGTATCAATGACCGTGCCAAAAACCGACTAGAAGGGTTGAATCATGTCTGATGAAATTTTAAAAAATCTAATGGACAAATTTTCCTGCGAACTTGTCCTGGCCAGTCAGGAGGATGTCAAAAGCTATTCTTCATTATTGCCCATTCTCAAACAGATGCACACCACCTGCAAGACACAGGGTCTGAAACCCGAAGCCGGCACCATCATGGAAACCCGCCGCCAGGTGGAAGCGATTCTGAAATCCGATTTCCAGGATATCAACGAACCGCTGCAGGCCCTGGAAACCTTTGTGAGTGATTTTTCACAACGGTTTCACACGCTGCCGGACACAGATTCACCAGATGCTGAGCTGACTGAAATTGGCCTGCCGGATGTGGAATCAATCCAGTCCGATAAAGACAGCTTCCAGACGCTGGAGAATCTGGAAACCAGACTCGAAACGCTCAGTATGACACTGGCCGGACTTTGTCCTGGTGAAATCCCGGACCTGGGTGCCATCCTGAATCAGCTGGATGAGATCGTTCTGGATTCAAAACCGCTTCACCCGTCTACCTTTCACACGGTGAGTCTTGCCTGCAGGGATTATGCCCAGAATCTGCCCCTGGAAAAAATTCATCACACCAGACCCATTGAAGAAGGCCTGCTGCTGCTCAAATCCATTCTGGCGCACTTAAAGCGCAATGAAGCCTTTGTTTTTGATTATTCAGATGTACTCGAACTGCTGGACGCCCATTTCACCGGCGATTCTCAGCCGGTGGAAAATGAAACACCCGGCATATCCAACGCAGACCTGCCAGGCGAACCTGAAAAGATCTCTGACGATGATATGGAAATTCTGGTGGATTTTCTGTCTGAAGCAGAAGAGAATCTGGACCTTATTGAGGTCAATCTTGTGGACCTGGAGCAGGACCCGTCCAATACCGACATCATCAATGATATTTTCCGGCCCTTTCACACCATCAAAGGTGTTTCCGGATTTTTATCCCTCACCCGGATCAATGCCCTGGCCCATGCCACTGAAAACCTTCTGGACAGTGCCCGCAGCGGAGACTTTTTAATCAATGATATTGCCACCGATGCCATCCTCGAATCGGTCGACACGCTGAAAACCCTTGTGGCCAGATTACGCGAGGGTGTCCGGACAGGCTATCGCCTGCCGGATGATGACATTGATATTGACCGGTTGAAACAAAAACTGCAAACCCTCCAGATTTCTCTGGCCAACGGCGGAAGCCCCCCCCTTGGAACCATTCTGGTCAAAAATGCCATGATCGACCAGGACGCCCTTGACCAGGCTCTTGAGCGCCAGAAACACCAGCCGGACAAACGGATCGGAGAAATTTTGGTGGAAAACAGGCAGGTGGAATGCGAACAGATCGATACCGCCCTGGCTGAACAGAACATCTCCAGAAAAAATATGGATACCCAGGTCAAGGTCAGCACCCAGAAACTGGATGATCTGGTGGATTATGCAGGCGAGCTGGTCATTGCCCAGTCCATGCTGAAACAGAAAACCGCTGACAACCCCTCCCTGAGTCAGACCATTTCCCATCTCGGCCAGATCGTGACCAATATGCAGAAGATCGCCATGTCCATGCGCATGATTCCCATAAAATCCACATTCATGAAAATGATCCGCCTGGTCAGGGACCTGTCCAGAAAATCCGGCAAGGATGTCATGCTGAGCATGACCGGCGAAGACACTGAAATCGACCGGAACGTGGTGGACGCCCTGTACGAGCCCATGGTGCACATGATCCGGAATGCCGTGGATCACGGCATCGAGCCGACAGCAGCCCGGCGCGAACAGGGCAAGCCTTCCCAGGGCAGCATCCGGCTGAGGGCCTATCACAAAGGCGGGCATATTGTCATTGAGATCGAAGATGACGGAAAAGGCCTGGACAAAAAAAGTATCCTTGAAAAAGCCAAAGCCACCGGCCTGATCACCGGCAGCGAGCAGATGACAGATCCGCAGATTTATGATCTGATCCTGCAGCCGGGTTTTTCAACTGCCAAAGAGATCACAGATGTTTCCGGACGGGGCGTGGGCATGGATGTGGTCAAACAGGGCATTGAAAAATTCAGAGGCCAGCTGACCATTGATTCCACAAAAGGACAGGGAACCCGCTTTACCATCAGTCTGCCCCTGACCCTGGCCATTATCGACGGCATGCTGGTCCGGGTGGACAACGAAAAATATGTCATTCCCACCACTGCCATACAAAAGGCATTCAAACCAGGAGACACTGACTATTTCACCGTGGAAGGCAAAGGTGAAATGGTCAAGGACCGGGGCAGCCTGATTCCGGTCATCCGCCTCAATGAAATCTACGGCAGCAGCCAGACCCGGAACCAGGTCCAGGATGGTCTGGTGGTGGTGGTGGAATCAAAAGACGGCACCAGGGGACTGCTCATTGATGAACTCCTGGGCAAGGATGAGTATGTGATCAAAAGCCTGGGCAGTGATTTCACCAATGTGAAAGGCCTGGCCGGCGGCGCCATTCTCGCTGACGGCCGTGTGGGACTGATTCTGGATATTGATGCGGTTTTTTCAATCGCAGCCACTGCCTGAAAACGGATTGAACCTTTCAAAAAAAGGAAACTGACATGACCATTGCTTTTGTCTGGAAAGAACAGTATGCCGTTGGTGTGCCAGAGCTGGATCATCAGCACCGGTATCTGTTTGACCTGGGAAATGAAATCCAGAAGGCTGACATCAAACAGGCCCGCGCCTATGTGATGAAACTGTATCAATATGCCACCGCGCACTTTACTGCAGAAGAGCAGCACATGAAGCAGATAAAATATCCGGATATCAAGGCCCATCGCAAACTGCATGACCAGTTTGTTTCGGATCTGAACGCCATCTCAGATCCGTTTACCCCCCAGTCATTTGATGAACTCAAAAAATTTCTGTACACCTGGCTGATCCACCACATTCTCAATGAAGACCATAAATATTTTGTTTTTGCCAACCGCCATAAGCCTGCAGGAAACATCCGGTCATGAATTCATAAGAGGGCTGTCAAATGAAACAGATTGTCGGCGTGGCAGACATGAAAGTGAGCAACAACCCGGAAGAATCGATCATCACCTATTCTCTGGGCTCATGCATCGGTGTTGTGATCTATGACCCCAGCGTCAGGGTCGGCGGGATACTCCACTACATGCTGCCGGAATCAGCCATCGACCGGGACAAGGCTGCAGCCAGGCCCTTTATGTTTGCAGATTCCGGGATTCCCAGGCTGTTCAAGGCTGCTTACAGCCTGGGGGCGGCAAAGCAGCGAATGAAAATCTATGTTGCCGGAGGTGCTGAAATTCTCGACCAGAAAGGATTTTTCAATATCGGCAAACGCAATTATATGGCATTGAAAAAAATCTTCTTTAAAAACAATGTGATCATCAACCAGCAGGATGTTGGAGGGAACATCAACCGAACCGTGAGGATCGAAATCAAGACCGGTGACATTTATGTCAAAACTTCCGGTGCAAAGGAGGTCAGGATATGACATCCCTTCAGACCTTTATCAAAGAGATCGAAGCGCTGAAGCCGATTCCTGCAGTGGCTTCCCGGCTGTTGAAGATTGTTGACCATCCAGACAGCTCCATGGGTGATATTGCCAATGTGATTCAGTATGATCCCGTGATCACGGCAACCGTTCTGAAAACATGTAATGCCGCGTATTTTGGCCTGAAGCATCCAGCCGAGTCCATTGCAGATGCGGTGCGCCTTCTGGGAACCCAGAAGGTGGTCGAGCTTGCCCTGCTCAAATCAGGGGCACAGACCCTTTCCGACAAGCAGGAAGGATATGGGCTGGAACAAGGAGAGATGTGGCGGTATTCTGTCTCTTCTGCAGTGATTGCCCGGCAGATTGCCATCCGGTTGAAACTGAAAAGCCAGAATACCCTGTTCACATCAGCCCTTGTCAAGGATATGGGAAAAACCATTCTGGAAAAATATGTCCAAAAGGCTGCACCGAAAATCACCCGGCTGGTAAAGAATGAACAATTCAGTTTCCAGGAGGCGGAAAAAAAAATTCTGGGAATCGATCATGCTGAGCTGGGGGCGATGATGGCCAAAAAATGGAAATTCAGCTCCAAAATGATCACGATTATCCGCCACCACCACCTGAATGATGAAACCATGATCAAAAACAGGGAAATTGCCGCTGTTTATCTTGCCGACTGTATCTGTATGATGGTGGGCAGCGGTGTTGGTTCGGACGGTCTTGCCTACCGTTTCAAAGAGGCGGTCATGAAAAATCTGGGGATCTCAGCGGCAGATCTGCAGATGATTATTGCTGAATTCGGCACCAGCATGCAGGAGGTTGACCAGCTGCTGGAACTGACTTAACCCAACATTACAGGAAAAAAAATGCCATTTTCAATACTGATCGTAGATGATTCACTGCCCATGAGATCCGTTATCAAGCGCACCCTGAAGGCAGCAGGGTATGGCGGATCAGAACTGCTTGAAGCCGCCAATGGCAAACAGGCTGTGGAGTTGATGAAAACCAGCTGGATTGACATGGTGATCACCGATTACAACATGCCGGTAATGAACGGCCTGGAATTTATCAAAACCATTAAAAATGACGATCTGTTAAAGGAGATTCCGGTGGTGGTGGTATCCACCGAAGGTCATGAATCCAAAATCAAGGCGTTTATGGATTGCGGGGCTGCAGGCTATATTACCAAACCGTTTACGCCGGAGGCTGTTCGTGATTTAATTGTGACGATTCTTGGAGAACCTGATGATGAAGCAAATGTTGATGACAGCAGTGAAGAATTCGATTTCTAATGTGATGGAAACCATGTTTTTTTTGCCGGTGGAACTGGGGCCGGAAACAAAATGGGCGGACTGCCGGATGGACACGGCGCCTGTTATGGCATGCCAGCTGGAGTTCAGCGGTGATGTCTCAGGCACTTTTATTCTGGCGGCACCCGAAACCCTGGTCCTGGAAATGACTGAAAATTTCATGGGAGAATCTGAAACCCGTCTCCTGCCGGTCCACCTCAGCGGTACATTGACGGAAATGCTCAACATGGTCTGCGGCAATGCCTTGAGCAGTATCACTGCCTCTGTGCCGTTTGAACTGGGAATCCCGCAGGTGATCGAAAGCGCTGACATCCCTGCAGACACTGTTTTTACCCTTGTGGACACCATTGACGCACCACTGGCCATCCATCTGACCCTGGCAGCATAAAACCTGGAGACACAAGCATGGCAAGAGATATCAAAGTCCTTGTGGTGGATGATTCTGCTGTCGTCCGAAAGGTTTTTTCCGAACAGCTGTCCAGGCAGCCCGGCATCCGGGTCATTGGCACTGCTCCGGACCCCTATGTTGCCAGGGACAAGATCGTCCGGCTCAAGCCTGATGTGATCACACTGGACATTGAAATGCCGCGGATGGACGGCCTGACCTTTTTAAAAAAACTGATGACCCACTATCCCCTGCCGGTGATCATTGTCAGCTCCCTGAGCACTTCCGGCAGTAAAATTGCCCTGGAAGCCCTTTCCATCGGCGCCCTTGAAGTGATCTCAAAACCCGGTTCCGCCTATTCCGTAGGGGATATGAGTCTTCAGCTGGCTGAAAAAATCCGGGCGGTCTACGGAGCCAAACTGACGCCTCTGCCAGCACCAAAACCCCAGAATGGTCTGCCATCGGTCATCCGTTCGCATGCCTTGTCCGCCACCACAAACAAAATCATTGCCATTGGCGCATCAACCGGTGGTACCGAAGCCATCAAACGGGTTTTAACCCGCATGCCGCCCAACGCACCGGGTATTGTTGTTGTCCAGCATATGCCGGCAAGGTTTACCGCGTCTTTTGCCGAGCGCCTGAACGAATTGTGCCAGATCCGTGTCAAAGAAGCACAGAACGGGGATACGGTCACCAACGGACTTGCCCTGATTGCGCCGGGAAATTTCCATATGCTGCTCAAACGCAGTGGCGCACAGTATTATGTTGAGGTGAAAAATGGCCCCCTGGTTCACTACCAGCGTCCAGCGGTTGATATTCTGTTTAAAACGGTTGCCCGGTATGCCGGAAGCAATGCCATCGGCATCATCCTCACTGGGATGGGAAAGGACGGGGCCCAGGGAATGCAGGAAATGAAAGCTGCCGGCGCAATCAATATTGCCCAGGATGAAGCATCCTGTGTTGTCTATGGCATGCCCAAAGAAGCGTTAAAAGCCGGTGCCGTTGATTATGTTGAAGATATCAATGCGGTGGCGGAAAAGGCCCTGTCAGTTCTGGCATCATTGTAACCCTGCATGAGGATTCCCTGTTTTTATGGCAACTGACGCAAATCTCACCCCGGAACAGCACCAGACACTTTCAGAAATGGTGTACCTGGAATCGGGCGTTGTTCTGAGTGAAAAAAAACGCACGCTTCTGATGGCACGGCTGGCCAAACGGATGCGGGCCACCCAGACAGAATCTGTTAGCGATTATATCGATCTGATCTGCCGGGACCCAAACGAACGGATCAACTTTATTGATGCCACCACCACAAACCATACCTATTTTTTCAGGGAAAACACCCATTGCGAATACCTCCTCCGCAACTGGGACAGCACCCGGCCCCTGAAAATATGGAGTGCGGCATCTTCCAGCGGAGAAGAGGCTTTTTCTCTGGCGATCCAGCTGCTGGATCATTCCTTTTCATTTGATATTTATGCCTCTGACGTGTCAGATTCAATGCTGAACCTGGGCAGGCAGGCCATCTATCACAAAGACCGGCTGACCCATGTTCCCCTTCGCCTGGTGCGCACTTACTTTCAAAAAGGCAAAAACCAGTGGAAAGACCATGTCCGGGTGAAAAAAGAGGTCCGGCAATACGTCCGGTTTGAGAAATTCAATCTTCTGTCAGATATTGCAAACAGCCGTTTTGATGTTATTTTCTGCAGAAATGTCATGATCTATTTTGATATGCAGACCCGACAGAAAGTGGTTGAGTCCCTTTGCCGGTCTTTGAATCCGGGCGGCTTTGTTTTTGTGGGCCTGGCAGAAAGCCTGAACGGCCTGAAACATAATTTGTCATTGATTGTACCCAGCGGATATGCCAAAAACAGATAAAAAAACATTTTAGGAGAAAAGATGACCCAGAAGAAAATCATGGTAGTGGATGATGAAAAAGCGATTACCAGGCTGTTGAATCTGGCCTTTACAAAAGCCGGATTCCAGGTCCGGACGGCCCAGAGCGGACAGGAGGCGCTGTCCATCCTGGAAACAGAAAGAATTCATGTCCTGTTCCTGGATCTGAACATGCCCCAGATGGACGGTATGGAACTGTGCAGACGCATTAAAAAAGAGATGCCCATGTCGATCGTCTATGCCATCACCGGGCATGCCTCTCTTTTTGAGCTGGCCTCCTGCAGAGATGCCGGGTTTGATGATTATTTCAAAAAACCGGCTGACATCAAAACCCTTGTAAAAGCCGCTGAAAACGCACTTGAAAGAATTGAACGCTGGAAAAAAGGCTGAATCCCCATGCTGACAGTCGCGCATATCAAAGCCCTGAACATTGAAATGTCATCAGCCTGCATCGGCAAATGCCCGTTCTGCAGCCGGGATCAAAAGGTCCGGCCCTACGGAACCCACATGATCCGTCTGGATGATGTGAAACACCTGCCTGAAAAACTGCTCCGCCAGTTAAAATGGATCAGCTTTTCAGGCAATTTCGGTGATTTTTCAACCAACCCGGAGATGGTGGCTGTGGCTGCCTACATCAAAAATCTGAACCCGGATATTGTCCTGGGAGGGGATACCAACGGCGCCAGCCAGGATGAAGACTGGTGGGCAGCCCTTGGCAGCTATTTCAAAAACGGGAGCATGGTGTTTTCCGTGGACGGACTTGAAGACACCCATGCCCGCCACCGGGTGGGCACCCATTACCCGAAGATCATCAGAAACATCACCGCGTTTACCCGTGCCGGTGGGAAAGCCCACTGGAAATTCATTGTATTTGCCCATAATGAACACCAGGTGGCGCAGGCAAAGGCCATTGCCGGAAAAATCGGCTGTGCCCGGTTTTTTGCCATTCCGTCCAGGGATTACAACGACCGGCTCAAACCCCCTGAAACCATGAAAATCCAGATCAAAAGAGATCTGTTTCACGCCTATGACGATCACCTGGACGATGCACAGGCAATTGTTCAGTGCAAGCCCTTTTCCAATGGATCATTATACCTGGCTGCTGACGGAACCGTGCATCCCTGCTGTTTTGCCCACTGCATGTATATTACAGAACACAACCATCTGTTTGACTTTATCCCGCCCCTGGCAGAAGCATACCATGACCAGATTAATTTCAAGACCCGTCCTCTGGACAAAATCCTTTCCAGCCCCTATTTCAATGAAATCCTGGCAGCCTCAAAACACAATGCCTACTGCAGAATCAAATGCAACCAGTTCAGAAAAACCATTAAAAAAGAACTGATCCTCGACGATATCTGGTTTTGAGATAAATGATCTGCTTTCTTGACTTGCCTGCTGATTTTATTTATCACTGTCTTATTTGAAATAAAAACAATACAGGACCCATCACAACAGTATATCAGGATTTGATGCTGAAAAAATCGACATTATCAGCAAAAGCGCCGCAGCGGCAGGTTGTTCTGCCGTTTACAAAATCTGTTGAAATCGCCGTGAAAAGTATCCGGTCACGTTTTTTCAGGTCGCTTGTCACCACCATCAGTCTGGTGCTGGCCATCTCCTTTTATGCGTATATCAAAACCAATACCCATATTGTTTCAGGACTTTTGATGTCAGATCATAAATCCATTATTGAACAACTCGCCCTGCAGGGATTTGACGTGCCGGAACCCGGGCAGGTGCACACCACCAGCCCCAAAGAACGATGGATTCTGTTTTTGTCTTTGCTGGTTTGTGTTGTCGGAATTGTCAACACCCAGCTGATGGCAGTGGCAGACCGGTTCCGCGAAATCGGCACCATGAAATGCCTGGGCGCACTGGACCGGTTTGTCCTGCGCCTGTTTTTGATTGAAGCCGCTCTTCAGGGAGTGATCGGAGCTGCCATCGGCGCATTGTCCGGCACAGGCATTGCCGTCATCGGTGCACTGATCAAGTTCGGGCCGTTTGCAGTTCAATCCGCGGATATCGCACAGATTGTCATCTCCATGGGACTGGCCATTGCCCTGGGATGCGGGTTAAGCATCATCGGCGTCTTGTATCCGGCACTGCTGGCCGCCAGGATGCAGCCGATTGAAGCCATGAGAGGAAGGGACTGATGCAGGAAGATGCCACCAATATTGTCCGGGTATTTGAAGTGAAAAAAGATTTCACAATGGGCAAATCCCTTGTCAAGGTTTTAAAAGGGATTGATCTTGAAATCAAAGCCGGTGAATACGTATCCATCATGGGGCCGTCCGGCTCTGGAAAAACCACCCTGTTCAACATGATTGGCGGCCTGGACAAGCCCAGCTCCGGTGCGGTTTTTATTGACGAAATCGATATCTCCCAGCTGGATGCCTATGAACTGGCCTGGCTCAGGTGCCGGAAAATCGGCTATATCTTCCAGACATTCAATATCATACAGGTCATGACCGCATTGGAAAACGTCACCCTGCCCATGATATTTGCCGGTGTGCCTGATGATGAAGCCCGGCAGCGGGGCATGGAGCTGCTGGACCTGGTGGGACTGAAAAAACGGTTTCAGCACAAGCCCTTTGAACTTTCCGGCGGTCAGCAGCAGCGGGTGGCAGTTGCCAGAGCCCTTGCCAATACCCCGGCCATCATCCTTGCGGACGAGCCCACCGGCAACCTGGATCTGACAACCGGCGATGAAATTATCCAGCTGTTGAAACTGCTCAGCCATGAAAAAGGAGTCACCATTATTTCAGCCACCCATGATTTAAAAATGCTGAACGTCTCAGACCGTGTGGTCTGGATCAGTGACGGCCGCATCGAAAAAATTGAAAACCGGGATGAACTGTCCATTTCCCTGGGGCAGATCGGTGAGCGATGAGCTGCATTGACCGTAACCGGTTCTGGCCTGCCAGGTTCCGGCGGGTCCTGTGTGCCATCATCTTTTGCCTGGCAGCTGTTTGTCCGGCATGGGCGCAAACCAATTTTTCATCCCTGATTGAGCAGCTGACCCGGGTAAGCGACCGGAGCAGCGGCAGCCCGGGCGCCATACAGACGGCGGACGTCATCGCTTCCCATTTCAAAAATCTGGGCTATGCACAGACCGGAACACAACAGTTTTCTCTGCCTGCGCGGGTCCAGACCTTCAGCCGGATTCAGGTTTCCGGCAGCAATCGTTCCATGGACATTGATCCTTTTTTATCCAATGCCATCTCTCCGGGAACCACTGGGCAGGAAGGCATCAGCGGACCCGTCGTGTATGTGGGCAAAGGAGACATGGCAGACTTTAACGGCCGCAGGATCAAAGATACCCTGGTGGTCATGGACCTGGATTCTTCGGAGAACTGGATCAATGCCTTGTCCCTGGAGGCTGGCGCATTGATTTATGTTTACCCGGACACCCTGGACAGATTTTTGCTGGAAGACAAACTTGAATTGTCTCCAGTGGATTTCCCCCGGTTTCTGATGCCCCGCAAAAAAGCAGATGACCTGTTTTCAAACCTGGAAACGCTTGATTCAACACCCGTGACCGCAACGCTTTATTCTGATCTGAAATGGGACAACCCAGTGGTGGAAAACGTCTACTGCCTGGTGCCCGGCACCAATGCTGACCTGGCACAGGAACTCATCATTGTTGAAGCCTTTTATGACACCCGCGGATTTGTTCCGGGCAAATCCCCTGGTGCGGATCAGGCCTGTTCTATTGCCACGCTTCTGGACCTGGCAGAATTTTTAAAAGACCATCCTCCTGAGCGGCCTGTTCTTCTGGTGGCCACCCAGGGTCAGGCCAATGCCCTTGCCGGGATGCGGGAAATGGTATGGGCACTGGACACCTCGTCCCGACAGCTGAAACAGGAAGCCGACAGCCACCGGGAAACACAGGTCCGGCAGGAAGAACACCTTGAACTGCTGAACGCATTTCTTGCCGGCCTTCACTTGACCGAGTCTCAGCTGGATCAGGTTCAGGAAACCATCACTGAAACCCTGAAAAACCAGATTGATACCCTGAGCAACCAGCTCATGCAGCTGCGCCTTGAAAAAGACAAGGATGAGGCCCGGATCAAACAGCTGGCCTCCCGTCGCATGACCCTTAAATCCCTTGAAGGCAAAAAAGATTATTTAAACCTTACGGCTGAAGAAACCCGCCTGATAGACCGGTTGATCCCGGAAACCATGCGCCGTCTGCAGCAGACCCTTGTCGGTCATCCACTCGAACACCGCACCGACCTGCTCGGCGGTGGGGACCTGGGCGGGCGGGGAGGTGTTGACACGGTAGGTGTCGCGCAGTGGCTCGGGTAGACGGGCCTGCTCCACGAGCAGGTAGATCG
>JAABSK010000060.1 GCA_011390435.1 Desulfobacteraceae bacterium
ATACCACCATCAGCCCGATCACCAGATGATATTTTTCAAACCTGCGGGCCAGATAAAAATACCCGGCATACAGCAGCCCGAAAAAAAGATATGCCAGGGTAAATATCACTGGTGCGTTCAACAAAAGGCTCAACAGAACAGATACCAGAAAAGTCACCATGACAAAAAAACACACACCGTTGATGGTGCGGCTGATCAGGGACGCTTTTGGGCCGGTTCCCAGAATGAAACCGGACACCCTCTCGAATTGTTGATTGTGAACCATGCCGCTCCTTTGGAATTAATCTGTTCTGCAATGCTGGACGGGAAGGATCTGACCAATGTCCATGATCTTAAACCGGATCGGAGAAAGGGTTCCTTTTTGAATCTGTTCTTTCAGCTCCAGCCCTGGAAACCCGGCAGGCTCGCTGCCCAAATGAAAGGTTCCCCACTGGGTGGGAATGAAAAAACAGGCTCCCAGCTCTTCAAACGCCTGAATGGCTTCTCTCACATCCATATGCTGGTAATGCATGAACCACCTGGGATGATAAGCTGTTGTCGCCATAAACGCATAATCAATTTTTGGATACTTCCGGCCGATTTCCCTGAATCCCTTGAAATATCCGGAATCGCCCCCGAAATAGAAAGTGGTCTCAGGCGTGATCAAAAGCCAGGATGCCCAGAGGGACTCATTTTTCCCCTGATTAATCCGAAGGGACCAGTGCTGGGCCGGAAGACAGACCAGGCGGGAATCTTCACCAACAGAGATCTCTTCCCACCAGTCCATCTCCTGAACATTTTTCTTGTTCATGTCCATGACATAGGATTTCAGACCCAGGGGAACGTATACACTGGCATTCTGGGGAAGCTGTTCCATGGTTTTTCTGTCCAGATGATCGTAATGATTATGGGAAATAACAATATTCAAAGATTTGATACGGCTGTTGAGATCCGCCAGCGTCAGGGCCGGAGGGGTTACCCGTGCCGGCAGCAGCGCCCGTCTGGAAAAAACAGGGTCAATCAGCCAGTAAACATTACGAATCCGGATCAAAAACGTATTGTGACCGATCCAGAGAATAAAATCGCCCCGGGTCTGGTCCAGACGGGTTGCTGTATCCGGCAGAACCGCCGGCAGAAATTGTCTTTGCTCGGGAGAATATTGGTTTTCTGAAAACAGTTTCCAGTTCAACAGATCGAAAACGCTTTTGTTCGGCATTCTCATCCAGGGGGCAAAAAAAGCACGGCCGTCATGATGAGGGGCATACAGATTGCCGACCCGGGTCTTTCGGACCTGCTCTGCCCAGTCCTCTTCTGAAAACAGTCTCTTTTCCCGGGGTGTACAGGCCATGGAAAAAAGCAGAAGAAGGCCTGCAGCAACAAAAACCCATTTTCCACACGTCCAGAAAAACCAACTGCAGAGACTGCCGGGCCAATCAGGCTTTCTGCTTTCAGGATGGATTTGCATACACTCCTCAAAAATAAATAATAAAGAGGACATGAAAAAAATATTTCAATGCTGTATAAGATCTATAGTGTTCATTGCACCGTGTCAAGAACGGCACCCTGATCTTCTATCAATCCCTGAAAAACAAGGAGGCACCCATGCTTGCTCCCATCAAACTTGGTATCAGCTCCTGCCTGATGGGCAATCCGGTCCGATACGACGGCGGCCACAGCCATGATCGGTTTTTGACCCAGACCCTGGGGCTTTTTGCAGACTATGTTCCGGTGTGTCCGGAGGTGGCGTGCGGCATGCCGGTGCCCAGAGAAGCGCTTCGCCTGGAAGGAGATCCGGATCATCCCCGCCTGATCACCCAGAAAACCCGCATCGACAAGACAGAACAGATGAACAGATGGATCGAAAAAAAACTGGATCAACTGGAAACTCAAAACCTGTGCGGCTTTATTTTTAAAAGCAAGTCTCCCAGCAGCGGACTTTATCGCATCAAGGTGTACGGGGATGATGGAAAAATTCGTAAAACCGGCACTGGTCTGTTTGCCAGAGCCTTTACCCAGCGCTTTCCCAGAATTCCCGTAGAAGAAGCCGGCAGACTGCATGACCCCCAGCTCAGAGAACACTTCATTGAAAGTATTTTTACGTTCCAGCGCTGGCGCCATGCCATTGAAACCAACAAGACCCTGGGCGGACTTGTGGGGTTTCACACCCAGAACAAACTGCTGATTCTTTCCCACAGTCCCTCCCATTATCGCGAAATGGGCCCGCTGGTGGCAAAGGGCGGCTCCTGTGATATCCATGACCTGTTTGAGGCGTATGAACACTTGCTGTTCAAGGCCTTGAGCCTGAAAACCACATTGAAAAAAAACATCAATGTGCTTCAGCATATCATGGGCTTTTTCAAAAAACAGCTGACTGCCGGTGAAAAAAATGAAATGATGGACGTGATTGAACGATATCGTTCAGGGCACCTGCCACTGGTTGTTCCCATAACCTTGATCAACCATTATGTGATGAAATATGATCAGCCGTGGCTGAAACGCCAGACCTATTTAAATCCCCATCCATATGAGCTGAAACTGCGCAACTATTTTTAAATCCAGAACCAGCCGCTGGCAAGGTGGCCGGGACAGGCGCGGTTCTGATGCCCTGTCCCGGTTAATTTTATCTCAATACCGACAAGATCAGGCGCCGGCATCAAAGGTGCAGGAGGTAAAATCGATTTCCTCACCGCACTTGTCACATTTGTGGGTCTTGTCAAACTCATCAGAAAAAATTTCTTTGGTTGCATCGCATTTGGGACAATTGCAGGTAAAGGATTTGAGATTTTTAAATTGTTCAAAACCAGGACAGTGTTTCGGTGTTGTCATTGTATCATCCTCCTTGTTGGGGTTAATGGCGTAACAATCAAACGGCATCAACAAAAAAATGCAATCTGCTGATGAAGTCAAACTAAAACAAAATTTGAATTATGCAAGATTGACAAGGGTTCTGCCGGTAATTGCTCCCTTGAGTATCTCCTTAATTTTATTACTTAACTGCGCTAAATTCACCTCTTGATAAATATTTTCAA
This sequence comes from Desulfobacteraceae bacterium, assembly GCA_011390435.1. The sequence goes on from JAABSK010000060.1 coordinate 3,009, forward strand.
GAATGGGAAATTTCCAGTCGGAAGCCAGATGCTCCCATACGCTGACCCGGATATCCATGGGGCAGTGCTGTGAATCTATACCCACCAGACTGATGCCTCGCAAGATAAACGGAAAAACCGTAATCGGCAGATCAAATCCGCCCACATTACCACAGCAGGTAATGATCCCGTCCTGCATGGTGGATTTGATAGCCGTGGCCAGAACCTGTCCACCCACCGTGTCAACGACTCCGGCCCATTGCGCTTTGAGCATCACAGGCTTGGTGTTTTCCAGAAAGGCCTGCCGCTCGATGATATTTTCAACACCCAGGGCCGTGAGAAACCCGGTCTCTTTTTTGCCGGTAACCGCATGAACAGTATAGCCCAGATGGGAGAGAATACCGGCAGCCAGACTTCCCACACCGCCGGTGGCACCGGTGACCAGAACCGGGCCCTGATCCGGCTTGATTTTTTCAATCAGACGGTTCACCGACATGCCGGCAGTAAAACCGGCGGTGCCCCACACCATACTCTGCTTGAGATCTAAGCCAGCAGGCAGCTTGACCACCCAGTCCGCAGGCACACGAATATACTGGCCAAACCCGCCAGGGGTGTTCATGCCCAGATCATAGCTGGTCACAATGACCTTTTCCCCTTTTCTGACATGATCCACCGTGCTGTCCACAACCGTTCCAGCAGCATCGATACCAGGTGTATGCGGATAGGATCTGGTGACGCCCCGGTTTCCGGTTGCCGACAGGGCATCTTTGTAATTCAGGGAAGAATAGGCCACCCGGACCAGCACTTCATTTTCCGGCAGATCAGCGACAGATGCGGATGTGACGGTCTGGGTAAATTCGTTTTTCCGGGGCTCTTCAACAATCAATGCCGTGTAGGTCTGTGGTTTCATGGGCCTGATCCTTTCTCTGGTGAACTGAAATTATAAATCTATCAGATTGGCGCAGGAAATCCAGTTTTTTTTGGCCGGGATGTTTCAAATTTCAGTCATCCATAGTATGATTCGCGCATTATATGCAGAATTATCAAAGGAATCAAAATGTGAATACAGCCAAAAGAAGTATCCTTAAAAAAGGAGAGGGACAAAAACGAAAACAGGCAAAACTGGAATATCTGTATGAAAAAAACAGTCAGTATTTTGCCCAGGTGGCTGAAAGCATAAAGGATATCGCCCTGAACGAACTTACCACCCTTGGGGCATATGATCTGCGCCCGGTGTTCAGAGGGGTGTGGTTTAAGGCATCCAAAAAGAACTTTTACCGGATCAATTACTTTTCACGACTGGTGTCCCGGATTCTGGCGCCCCTGGTGACATTTGAATGCCAGGACAAAAACGACCTGTATAAGGCTGCCAGAAAAATCCGGTGGGAGGAGTTCCTGTCACCCAAAAACACCTTTTCTGTGACAGCCAATGTATCAGAGTCTGATATCACCCACTCAAACTTTGCCGGATTGCGGGTCAAGGACGCCATTGCCGATTATTTCAGAGACCGCTCCAACCGGCGGCCCAATGTGGACGCCAAAGATCCGTATGTCACCATCAATATTCACCTGCACAGAAACCAGGCAACCCTGAGCATTGATGCTTCTGGAGGCCCGCTTCACAAGCGTGGATACCGGGAAGAGTCTGTTCCGGCCCCCATGCAGGAAACGGTGGCAGCAGCCATTATCTGCCTGTCTGAATGGGATGGCAGCGTGCCGCTGCATGACCCCATGTGCGGATCTGGCACCCTTTTATGCGAAGCATTGATGGCCTATTGCCAGATACCCGCCCAGGTGTTTCGAACCGGGTTTGGATTTGAGCGGCTGCCGGATTTTGATCTGCAGCTGTGGGAAGCGGTCAAAGCCCAGGCCATGAAGAATATCCGCCCCCCTGGGCAGGGCCGGATATCAGGGAGTGATATATCAGAGCAGTCGGTCAATGCAGCCAGAACCAATATCATGGGCCTGCATTTCGGCAGTGACATCACCATCCAGCAGATGGATTTTCAACAGCTTCCCCCACTGTCCAACGCCATGATCGTTGCCAATCCCCCGTATGGTATCCGCCTGGGAAAAGAAGACAACCTGAACCAGTTCTACCAGAACCTGGGGCATTTTTTAAAAACACGCTGCCAGAATGCCACCGCCTTTATTTATTTTGGAGAACCCAGATACATTAAAAAGGTTCCCCTGTCTCCTGCATGGAAACGGCCGCTGAAAATCGGCGGCCTGGACGGCAAACTGGTAAAATACCACATTCACTGACGCTTAAAAATATTGAAAGAGTAAGATGATGGCACCATCAGACACCACCGGCAAATATACCTGCACCGAATACAGGGAAGAAATGATTCTTTTAAGCCTTCAAAAAAGGCTGGCAGCACCCGACCTGACACCAGAAGAAAAAAAACAGCTTCTTGCGGAAATCGCAGAAGTTGAAAAACAGATGGGAATTGATTGAAAGAGGAAAACTTATTTTTTCTTGCCTTTAAGCTCAATATACCAGTCGTCCCTGCCATAGATCTCATCCATGCAGGACGGGCACAGGCTGTGGCTGAAAAGAGCGGTGGAATGCTGTTCAAAATAGCTTTCAAGCTGGTTCCAGTATCCTTTATCATCCCGTATTTTCTTACAGCTTGAACAGATGGGAATCAAACCGCCAAGGGTTTTGACATCTCTGAGGGCCTGATTCAGCCGCCCGATCAAGGCCTCCCTTTCAAGTTCCACCTCTTTTCTTTCGGTAATATCCTTGTGAATCCCGGTCCGCCGGGCAGGATTTCCATTTTCATCCCATTCAGATACACGGCCCCGGCCGTGTATCCATTTATACTGACCTGACTTGGTCCGCAGACGAAATTCCAGGGACCATGATTTTTTCTGCCGGATTCGCTCGTCCACGTGGGCGACGACACTGTCTCTGTCATCCGGATGGAGAAGATTTTTCCAGGTTTCCCTGCAAGCCGGCATTTCGTAAGGCTCATACCCGAGCATGGTATAATAGCGGGGACTGAAATAGACTTCGTTGCGCTTCAGGTCAAAATCAAAAACGCCGTCATTGACCGCTTCAATGGCCAGGCGCAGCCGCTCTTCAGATGCCTTCAGCCGCTTCAGTTCGTTTTTAAGCTCCAGAATATGGAATTCAAGCGCTTCATATGTTGGCTTCTGATTCATGTTATTGTCCCGAATCGATCACAATCTGATAAAAAACCCCTTGGGGTATCATAGCAATATTGGTATCAAGTGCAAGCCCTTTCAGGTGGATATCTGATTGAGCATCGATTCAATCAGGGCTTCGAATGCCAGTGATGACCGCTTTTTTCTCGAAACAGACCGTGTGGCAACTGACTTGAAAAAGTGTGCACAGGTCTGTTTCTGATCAGATGCCATGGTATCGGAAAACCCCTGTTTCGTCTTTTGTTTTTCCACCTGGCCAGCCCTGTAATCCCGCCGGCCATGGGGCTGGTTCACCATATGGGAATAATAGATCAACGCCCGGTCCAGCAGAACATATAAAAACTGAATATTTTTACACGGCCCCAGCCTGAGGCGGTCTCCACCCAGCTTGATACCGCCGGCCCGGCTGCCTGCCAGCTTTCCGGCCCCCCACAGCGCGGATCCAGCACCGAAAAGCCCGCCAAGGGCACTGAACACACCAAAAGTAACGCCAGCAGCTGCTGTATCCATCACCGCCCCCATGGTGCCGCCGGCAATGGCGCCTGCCGCTGCCAGCTGCTTTCGGGTCAATCCTAAAAGTTCCCAGGTTTGCCGGGCAAACAGGTCATGGTGCAAAAGCGAACAGGCTGGCAGATGGTGGTCGTACAGGTGGTGGCGGAACAGTTGCCGGATTTTTTTAAACATCTGCTTTTCCAGCGTTCTGATCCGATCCTCATAGGCCTGATTCAGTGTCGTTCTTACCGTATCCTCTGAATCTTCAGGCCGTAACGCAATAGATGTGCTGAACACCAGACATTTTTCAAGGGTTTCACAGATCAGTTTTGCTGCCAGGCGATTGCGTTTCTGCCAGTCCTGGTGAAACGCCTCGATCACAATGGACAGCGCATCTTCCCATTCCTGATCAATGGCTTTCAGGCTTTCAAGCATCTTCATCCGGTCGGAAAAACCCGCTGTATTGGAATTGAATACCCGGATGGCATTAAACTGTTTTCGAAATTCACGCTGCCATTGGGCAGTGTAATCACTGGCCTGGGTTTTGGAATTGATCACCGCCATTCTTGGCCGGCCGGAAAGCCTCAGGATCTCCATCTCAGCCAGATCATCCCCCCGCACCGGACGGGACCCGTCCACCACATAAATAATCCCCGCACCCCTGGCCACCGGCCCCAGCAGTTCACACTCATCTTTAAAAAACGGATCCTGCTGATGGGTCTTGACAAATTCATCAACAATGGTTTCCGGGTCTCCTGCATACGCAGAAAACCAGGCCAGGGTCTGCCGGGGCACCTGAAATCCAGGAGTATCCACAAAACGGATGATCTCTTTTCCGCCAATCTTTACCGTATACGTTCGGCAAACAACCGTTTCCCCCGGAATCCGGCTGACACGGATCTGGTCATCCTCTGTCAAGGTGGAGACCACAGAGGATTTGCCTTCATTGGGATGGCCCACCACTGCAAATTCAGGGATCATGATTCACCAAACCGCTTCACAGCGATACCAGGATCATTCAGCCCTGCCACTGCTGTTTTCCAGATATCGAAATTAACATCCTGGCGGTCCACCCCCATTTTGGACGACACCGCTTCCCGAGTCAACACGATCCACAGCACCGCTCCTGCCGGCAGCAATGCCTTGACCTGCTGAATATAAAACAGCAGCCCACGGATGGGTGGCTGCCAGACTTCATGAACCAGAACCACCTGCCGGATCTCCTGTGTCACCGCTGAGATGGCTGCGGCATCTGTTGTCACGTCAAATTCCACCGGAATCCACCGGGTGACGTTCAGAAACATCTGATTCTGAATCCAAAGGCTCACAGCGGAGATCGCCTCGGTGTCATAAATCCTGTCAGAAGCCAGGCCGACCGCATCTGCACCTGGCGCATGGGTCTGCACTTTCGCGGCTGGACCACGGCTTTCTGTTTTTGCAGAAACAAAGCGTTCCAGAGAATCTTCCGGGTCCTGCACCATGTCGACTGCCAGATCTGGCGACTGCATGCGCATGAAAATCTGCATGAACCGGGGTTTTTCAAAATCAAAGGCATTTAAATGACTGCGAAACGACCAGAACCCCAATCCTGTGACCACCATTCTGGGAATCAGGGCATAAAAAACCATTCCCAGACAGAGAAAAGGCCACCAGGACGCCAGATCCTGAGTGGCAAGCGTCTGGATGCCATCTTTTAAAACAATTCTGGACCCTTCAATGTGGGCCAGGGAAGGAGCGGCGATCGGTTCCGGAACAAACCCGGACCAGGGAAGCGCCACCATGGAGACAATATCATGAACCTTCTGGCCGCTGGCCACCAGGGTGGACTGCCACCCAAAGGCCACATCTGAAACCATGACCTTGAAAACGGTTCCGGCAAGGGCCCCCAATGCAAATCCAAGGGGAAAAACAGCCGCAGCAAGGTAAAACAGCCAGAAAAAAATCGGACGGAAACAGGCTTTGTCCGTCTGTATCAGCGCTTGTGTATAATCGATGGCATCCTGAACTTTACCGGCACAATCGGCCTTGATTTTCCCCAGCAGCCAGGGCAGTGCTGAAAAAAACAGGGTGGAAATCACCACCTCGATAACAGCAGTGCCTTGTTCCTGGCGGCTGGTCAGCCAGTTCCGGAAAAAAAACAACAGGCTCAGCAGGGCAAAGCCGCCCTGCAGAAAAAGAAAACCAAACATGAAGATGGCAACATTGACCGGATGGGTGCCGTGGTAAGCCAGAAATGAATAGGCGGCAACCGTGCCGGATAAAAGGCCCAGAATCGCCAGAACCGTCAAACAGATCCTGTACCAGCGGGAAAAAATATCTCCTGGCAGTCCAGATGCATCTGCCTGTTGACGGCTGCTTTCAATCATGGATTTCCGTTCATCCAGCCAGGCCATCAACAGGTGTTTCGGACTGACGGCCCGGTGCTGTATTCCGGCAAATATCCGCCGGTCCCGCTCTGCCAGCTGCCCTGCATCAGATGCGGTTTGCAGCGCTTCATCCAGGTGGATACAGTATTCCAGATTGATCATGTCCCTGATGTGTGGTCTCATGTTGAATTCATATCAGATCGGAATTGGTTTCTCAATAAATCTTGACAAACAAACCATGTGGTCATAATATTGACCCTATGGTCATTTTATTGAATAATAATTCAGAACGGGAGCACCTCTGATGACAGCAGCCAAAAAAAAAGCGCTGATCGACACCCTGATCAAGACTGAAACAGTCAATGCCGTTCTCTCTTTGATCAAAACCAACGAACCCATCACCATGGAGGCCATTGCCAGGGAGTGCAAAATGGCCAAAGGCACAATATACAACTATTTTAAAAACAAGGCAGATTTAATGGCCTATGTTCACCAGGCCATTCTCGAACCCATCAAAGACTCCAAAGGCAGCATTCTTGAAAGCGACAAAGATCCGTTAAGCCGGCTGTATGAATTTATTGATGCGGTTTTTGATACAAACGAAGATGTCCGGCTCTATTTTCAGTTTATCCAGCACAAGCGCTCAGTGGCCAGTGAAATTCAGGAACGTCAGGATATCATCATGATACCACTGGCCCGCTTGTGCCAGCAAGGCATTGATCAAAATCTTTTTATGGATGTTGACCCTGCAATTCTGGCAGAAGCCATATACGGCATCGTCATCAGCCCATTGAAATCAATATCGCATACAACCGTTCAACAGCACCGCCTGGAAACGGTAAAACAGGATGTCCTGCGATTAATCCAAAGGATTGTCCTGGCAGAACAGAGGAAAAAATGAAAAAAATACTGCTGATCAGCTTTGCTGTGTTCCTTCTTGTCTCAGGAACCATCTATCTTTTACATACGAAAAATGCATCTGGCGGGCCTGCTCAAAAAGAGGCATCAAAACGTCCACCAGTTGAGGTGTCGGTTCACACTGTCCAGTCTGAAAAAATGGTTTTCACCACAAAACTGCCAGGCAGGACATCAGCGTATAAAATCGCTGAAATCCGGCCACAGGTATCTGGAATTATTGTCAGACGAATGTTCACAGAAGGCAGCAAGGTGCAGAAAGGGCAGCAGCTTTACCAGATCGATTCAGCCATGTATCAGGCTGCCTATGACAAAGCCCTGGCCGGTCTCGCACAGATTCAAGCCAACATGACCTCTCTTGAACCCCGATTTATACGGTATCAAAAACTGCTGGATGCCGGCGGGGTCAGCCGCCAGGAATACGACGATGCCGCCGCAGCCCTGGCCCAGGCCAAAGCCGGAATTGCCATGGCCCGTGCCCAGGTGGCAGAGGCAAAAATCAATTTGGACCGCACCCGGATACTGGCCCCGATTTCAGGAAGAATCGGCCGCTCCCACGTCACGGAAGGCGCCCTGGTCACCACCGGGCAGGCAATGGCACTGGCGGTTGTCCAGGATCTGGATCAGATCTATGTGGATGTTCGACAATCCAGCCAGGACACATTGCAGATGCAAAAACAGATCCGGTCCCGGAACGGGGCTCCAAAAGCCACACTTCTTATCAGCACAGATGATGAAACGTATCCCCACAAAGGCCGCATTCTGTTTTCAGATATCACTGTGGATGAGACCACAGACATGGTGCGCATCCGGATCCTGTTCCCCAATCCGGAAAACGTTCTGCTGCCAGGCCTGTTTGTAAAAGCCAGAATCGAACTCTCCCGGCAGGACAATGCCATTGGGATTCCCCAGCAGGCTGTGATCCGGTCCAGCGATGGCCAGGCGCAGGTCTGGCTCGTTGATGAGCAGACCCAGACGGTGAACTTCCGGACGATCACCATTTCACAGGCACTGGAAAACCGCTGGCTGGTGACATCCGGCCTGAAACCCGGCGATCGAATCGTGGTCGAGGGGCTCCAGAAAATACAGCCCATGACAAAAGTCTCACCCGTGGAAGCGCCTCGCGCCACTATCTGATATCAGGATCATCCTCATGCCGAATTTTTTTATTGAACGGCCCATCTTTGCCTGGGTCATTGCCATTGTCATCATGCTGACCGGTATGTTTGCCGTGCTGAACCTTCCGGTGGAACAATATCCCAAAATTGCGCCTCCCAGCATCAGCATCTCGACAATCTACCCTGGGGCCTCTGCAAAAACACTTGAAAACAGCGTTACCCAGGTGATTGAACAAAGCCTTACCGGCATTGATCATCTGAGATACTTTTCATCCAGCAGTGACGGCAGCGGTCAGATGACCATCACCCTTACGTTTGAACCGGAAGCAGATCCGGACATTGCCCAGGTACAGGTGCAAAACAAAGTACAGTCTGTCCAGAGCCTTTTGCCCCGGGAAGTTCAAAACCAGGGCGTTACCGTCAGAAAAGCGGCAGCGAGCTTTCTCATGATCGCAGCGCTCTATTCTGAAGATGGTTCCATGGGAGAATTTGATATCAGCGACTATATCAAATCCAACATGGCTGAGCCCCTCAGCCGGGTTCAAGGCGTTGGCGAGCTGATGGCCTTTGGCCAGCAGCACTCGATGCGGATCTGGCTGAACCCGGAAAGCCTTCACAGCTACGCCTTGATGCCCATGGACATCAAAAACGCCATTCAGGCCCGCAACACAGATGTGGCTCCAGGGCAGCTGGGCGGTATGCCGGCCCTTGCGGGCCAGCAGCTGAATGCCACCATCAATGCCCAGTCCAAACTCAGAACAGTAAAAGATTTTGAAAACATCCTGCTGACTGTGAACCCGGATGGATCACAGGTGCGGCTGAAAGATGTGGCCAGAATTGAACTGGGGGTTCAGGACTACAGCCGGATCGGCCGGTACAATGGCAGGGAAGCCTCTGGAATTGCCTTCAGCCTGGCCACAGGTGCCAATGCCCTGGAAACCGGGAAACGCATCAAGGCCAAAATTGAAGAACTCAGCCCCTTCATGCCCCCCAGCCTGAAAGTGGCCTACCCCTATGACACCACACCCTTTATCAAGCTTTCCATCCAGGGCGTGGTCAAAACCCTGTTTGAGGCCATTGGTCTGGTGTTCATCGTGATGTATCTCTTTCTCCAGAATTTCAGGGCCACGCTGATTCC
>JAABSK010000061.1 GCA_011390435.1 Desulfobacteraceae bacterium
CCAACCCTGGCAGTGCAATCCATTCCTTCCACCCCAAAACTGTTACATGATTTTCCACAATATCCCTTATTTCGCCTCTGGTCTAACATCTTACATTCAGAATGAAAAATTTACAAAAAAGTATATCTGAACCCAAAAAAACACCATTAGGAGGTAATTTTAAAATTAATACAACGTATTGTCAATGGATCGCTGATTTGCGCGCAGGATTAATGCATGTAGACATGAATATTCAGGCGGTCGATACAGGATGCCGCTTTTACTAACGTTGGGCTTGGCCCAGCACGCTGGTCAGGCTGTTATTTCCCATGAAAGCGATTTTGTCTTTATTATTTACGGTAAAGCTCACATTATCAAGAATACTTTCTCCGTCAATTGTCTTTGAAAGCCCTTCCACTTCAAGGATAATATTGCCGCAGGGCCGTTCCGGGGCAAACCGGAGAAACGGATAATTTCTGGATGATACCGGCATGTCTTCAATGGTAAGTTTTTCCAGCAGTTTTTTTAATTGGTATTCTTTTCCAGTCTGAAGAGACGGAAAAGTACCAGGATGCCGGCCAGGGCCACGGCAGCGCAGGCCATGAAGGAGGCCATATAGGCATGTGTTTCCGAAGCGCCAAATGCCATGAAACCGTCGGTTACAGGGCCTGAGATGAGGGTGGCCCCCACCCCCCATGATAAAAACAGGGTGGCGTTGAACAGCGCAAAACAGGTACCCCGTTTTTCAGGCGGGATATAGGAGGAGGCCAGCCCGTAAGAAGAGGCAATGACCAAAACCTCTGAGATCCCCATGAGTAAAGAGGAGAGGCAGATCCATGCCAGGTTGACGGTGACACCTACGATGAGAAGGGCCAGAACCGCCACGGCCGAGGAGAAGACAAGGCATCTTCGCTCTCCTATGGTCCGGCAGAGCCTTCCGGCAAAGAGTCCTGCCAGGATCAGGCCTGCGGACCTGAGGTTGAGCACATGGCTCAGGGTGATGGCGGGCAGTGCCAGCCCCGTTCCCAGACTCAGGTACTGGGGAATGATAATGGTTACTGCGTTGCGGCCGAAGTGAATGAGGGCCATGGCCAGAATGAAGGTGGAAAATACGGCCGGCAGAAACCCTGGTCCCTGACCGGTCCCGGCGGCCAGCTTTTCTTCGGGGGAAATCCCGCCTTCCGGCACCAGGAGCATGGGAAAAACGGAAAGAAACATGATCAGCCCGGAGATCCAGAACAGGCTGCCCTCGTAAAAGCCCCATCCGGGGAAGGCCGTGCCTATCCTGTCGTAGAGCAGCCCCCCGCAGAGCACGCCTGCGATACGTCCTAAACCCCCGATACTTTCCAGCCGCCCCATGATCCGGCTGCGCTCCCCCTGGCGGTAGACGTCGGAGATCAAGGCAGACCATCCGATATTGGACATGGACCAGAAAATTTCAATCGCGGCCAGGCCTCCGATGATCACCCACCCCGAGGCAATGGCATCTGCCGGGAGTTTATGGGCGTAGAACAGCAGGATGGTCCCGACCCCGGCCAGAATCTCCCCCCAGATAATGAGCAGCCGCCGTTTCTGAAGCCGGTCCGAGAGTACCCCCCAGACATAGCGCTGGGCCAGGACATTGACGATCATGGGCAGGGGGGGACTGTCTCAACATCCCGGCCCATGTCAGACACCGGTTCAAATGGACGGATCCGGACAGAGTCACGGTCTGGCTGGCCGTTTTTTACACCTGCTCTACAGTCGGAGAAAAAGCTAAAGCCATATTTGAATCTTGACAACCAGTCCAAATTTAGTACCATAAACAGATTGGAGGCAAAAAAGATTTCGAGCTGTTTTCGAAGCATATAAAAATTATCCTCCACAAAGCAGCATAATTCCAATAAATTAAAGATAGAGCACCAGATCGTGTAAAATGAAACACTTACCCATTGAAATATTCGAGCAGGGTGGGTCAAGCGGCATGATTTTTCAATGAAAAACACATAACAGGGGAAGGGTGAAAATGTATAAAAAAGGGTGGATATCATAAACGAAAATGCAGAAGCATGGAAAAAGATCTGCCGTGTCGAATATGAGCATTTGTTACGTACAGGGAGAATAATCACTAACCCGAATATTTACTTGTATTGTTATCTTTCCTGATGAAATGTCTGCACTAAGGACCGCGATTGTTTCCCTAATGACATCCAAAGGATTCAATTTTCCCACCAGAATTCGATATACATTCCAGGACAAAAAAGGCTGTCGGATCTCAGGCAAAAAAACAAAATAAACAGGAGAAACCACCATGTTGAAAAACATCCAGGAAATTTTAGGCAAAGACGATGCAAAATTGCTCTTGGAGCATACCTGTAACACCATCAAAAAGGAAAATCTGCATTTGCCCGGACCGGATTTTATCGACCGGGTGCTGGTGCATACGGATCGTTCCTCCAGGGTTCTGCGGAATTTAAACACCGTGTTCAATCACGGACGCCTCGGCGGCACCGGCCATCTGTCCATTTTGCCGGTGGATCAGGGCATCGAGCACTCTGGCGGCAGTGCCTTTGCGCCGAATCCGATCTATTTCGATCCGGAGAACATCCTCAAACTGGCGATGGAAGGCGGTTGCAATGCTGTTGCATCGACACTTGGCGTTCTGGGCGCTGTTTCGCGCAAATATGCCCATAAAATTCCGTTTCTGGTCAAATTGAATCACAACGAGCTGCTCACCTATCCCAACAAATACGATCAGCGCATGTTTGCTTCGGCGGAACAGGCATTTGACCTGGGCGCGGCTGCTGTTGGTGCCACCATTTATTTTGGCTCGGAGGGATCCATGCGCCAGCTGGAAGAGGTGACGGAAGCCTTTACCCGTGCCCACGAGCTTGGGATGTTTACCGTTTTGTGGTGTTATCTGCGCAACAGTGACTTTAAAAAAGGCAACAAAGACTACCACGCAGCTGCGGATTTGACCGGCCAGGCCAATCATCTTGGTGTGACGATCGAAGCCGATCTGATCAAACAAAAAATGCCAACCAACAATGGCGGCTTCAAAGACATCGGCTTTGGCAAAACCCATGATCTGGTCTATGAAGCGCTCACCAGCGATCATCCCATTGACCTGGCGCGCTATCAGGTGGCAAATTGTTACATGGGACGTATCGGCCTGATCAATTCCGGCGGGTCCAGCGGAGAAAATGATTTACAGCAGGCTGTGCGCACGGCAGTCATCAATAAACGCGCCGGCGGCACGGGTCTCATTTCCGGCCGCAAAGCATTCCAAAAACCGATGGAAGACGGCATTGAACTGCTGCACGCCATCCAGGACGTGTACCTGGATGTTGATATCACTGCGGCGTAAATGTTTCATAGAACAGTATCACAGAACAGGAAGCCGTCATGCTGCTGGAAAACTACACCGGCCATGTCCGTGTCCCTGAAGCAATGCTCCAAAAATACCAAACAGAGGTCGGCGCAGAATGAAGAATGAAAAAAAAGCAAATGACCACTTCCGCAAAACAGACTCCCAATCTGGCCGAACCGCCACTAAACCAGGCTTGGGAACCTGATAAACAGGATGCACTCGGTTTTTTCGGCAGATGTGGATACCAGCGGACAATATCTTCGGACCAACTCAGATTATGAGGGAAAAACGGAACTGGTAAACAAGGTGCGCGTGATGAATTTTTTTAACCCAAAAGAAAAGATTGCCATCGGTGACGGCATAACCGATTTCAACATGGCCCGTGCAGCGGACCTGGTTTTTGCCCGCGGAGGACTTGCCCGTTTTATGAATGAAAACAACTTATCCTGTGAACCCTGGTCTGATTTCTTTGATATTCGTGATCACCTGCAAGCGCATTTTTCCAATTCTTAAGAGAGTTAGCTACCCTGGCCTTGGGTTTTTTGTTTATGAAAAACATATTCGCATCCATACCGGATGCCATTAAAGAAGAACTCTTTGACGATCTGCTGAAAAGCGGCAATATACGCATAGAGCGGATCATCTCCAAGGGGCAGTCGTCGCCGGCACAGGGGTGGTATAACCAGGCTGAGCATGAATGGGTGGCCGTGCTGGAGGGATCCGACATCATTATAACTGCTGAATATTTGCTATAGTAGCGAGCGCTTCTCTGGGGAGCCCCTGGTGGTGTCCTGTGAACGGCAGGTGGAACCGGCAACGCAATTCAATAAATAGGAATAGGCAAAACAACCGACAATGACCGATTTAGTGGACCATACCTATTTTACGCAACTGGCACAACAGGACCCGGCAGATGTCTGCCGCCGGGCATTGTGTGCATATGATGAGGCGGCCGGAACCTATGCCGTAACCATGTGGGGTAAGCAGTATGCGGTGGATCCTGGAAAGGCAGAAATCTTTTGTGTCAGCCAGGAACATGAACCGCTGCATTCCTATTTTGATCTTTTTCTGGTGCATTATCTGCTGGGCGTGCAAGAGATTCAGCCGGCCAATCAGTGGATTTCTGAAAAAGATATTGCCGGTGGCACCACTTTTTTCAGAGGGCCCCATGAGATTCCGGCACACAAGATTGCCTCCCGATTTGACCGGGATATCATCAGTTTCAAAAACCGATGTGAACAATATGGAGGCACGATGCTGAATATGGCTGATGCCGCCTTTGTATTTTCCATCACTCCCCGTATACCGGTGGCGGTGCTATGCTGGCAGGGGGATGATGAATTTCCGACTGAAGCAAAACTGCTGTTTGACAAAACCATTGACCGTCACTTGGCATCAGATATTATTTATGCCCTGGCTGTGGGGGTTTGTGACCGGCTGGAAAAACCCTGAAACAAACCAGTTAGGCATTAAGCAGACAATCCTTCAAGCTGACTATGTTGGCAGGGACAGCGGGATCAGGCTGGATTTGATTTTGCCGATAAAACAATTATCTTGTTTTTTCACATGCAACCAAGTATAAATTGAGATTTTTTTATGTTTGATTACACTGCAACATACACAGACCTCTATCAGATCACTATGTCTCAGGTCTATTTCCACAAAGGCTTGCAAGATGAGACAGCCGTATTTGATTATTTTTTCAGAAAATTGCCCTTTGAAGGAGGATATGCCGTATTCGCCGGCCTAGAAGATTTGATAGAAACCATTGAAACTTTTCGTTTTGATAAAAAAGATCTGGATTTTCTACAGGCCCAGGGAATGGATCAGGCGTTTTTGGATTATCTGAAAAGTTTTCAATTCAGGGGCAATATATATGCTTCCAAGGAAGGTGACCTGATTTTTCCCAACCGCCCGGTGTTGAGTGTGGAGGCCCCGATCATAGAAACCCAGCTGCTTGAAACCCTGATCCTCAATATACTGAACTATCAGACCCTGATTGCTACCAAAGCAAGCCGCATGCGGGTTGCTGCCGGTGATCACAAACTGGTGGATTTTGGATTACGTCGGGCACCGGGAACCGGCGGATATTCCGCTGCAAGAGCAGCCTTTATCGGTGGATTTGATGCCACCAGCAATGTACGCGCAGGACGCGATTACGGCATACCCATCTCCGGGACCATGGCCCATTCGTTCATTCAAAGATATGATAATGAAATATCCGCATTCCGGGACTTTGCCAAAGTTCGGCCCCATGACTGTGTGCTCCTTGTGGATACATACAACACACTGAAAAGCGGTGTTCCAAATGCTGTAAAAGTGGGTAAAGAGATGGAGAAAAAGGGGAACCGGCTGAAAGGCATCCGGCTGGACAGTGGAGATCTTGCCTGGCTGGCCAGAGAATCCCGTAAAATGCTTGATGCCGCGGGATTACATTATGTCAAGATTGCTGCTTCCAATCAACTGGATGAAAAAGTGATCAAAAGCCTGCTGGCACAAAATGCCCCCATTGATTTGTTCGGCGTAGGTACCAGCCTGGTAACCGGCCATCCGGATGCAGCACTTGACGGTGTCTACAAACTTGCTCACGCAAACAATGAACCTCGCCTGAAACTATCCGAAAATATAGAAAAAATAAACCTTCCAGGCAAAAAACAAGTTTACAGACTCCTGTGTTCTGATGGTTCATTTTATGGGGGAGATGCCGTTGCCGTGGCAGATGAGACAGCATTTGACACCATGCATCATCCCACCGATCAACACAAATCTCTTAATCTGAACGGGTTTGTAAAAGAACCACTACTGGAAAAAATTGTTGAAAATGGACGGCGCCTCACCGCCCCCAGAAAACTGGATGATATGGCCGCTTTCAGCCGAAAGCAGCTGCATAGACTGCCCGAAGAATTTAAAAGATTTGAAAATCCGCATACCTATAAAATCGGGTTGTCAGCATCATTAAAAGAAAAACGGGACCGACTAGTTAGACAACACAAGCTTGGTTAGAAAGGAGAAACTCAGCCATGGCTCTGGAGAAACAGACCCCTTACGATCTCATCTGGAATCAGGAAAATCAGTTTGCCTACCGCGTTGCCAGGCAGGTTCTGCAAAAGCCCAAAATCTCTGTCTGGATCATCCTCATCCCGATCCTTTTCCTTTATTATGCCCACAAGATCCAGCAATACAAAGCAGCGGTTCACGATTTCAGCAAAGGTTTGACGCGTTCAAAATTCCTTGCCCTGGATTCGGCAAAGGATGAGATCGATTCCGGCAGAAAAAACGAAGAATATCAAACGGATTTCGTCTCTAAAGATCTGGAGAGTTCTCCCAATATGATACGGGTGCGCGACCGGCAGATTGCCGAAGTGGTACTGCTCAAATCACACTACAGAAAGCTGCTGCGCCATAAGGGTGCCAGCTATCAGGATCTGATCAGGAAAACCTATCGGACTGCCGCAGATTACCGGCTCTTTTTAAAAGAGCTGGCCCAGGCCGAGGAGGAGGTCAATGACGCAGTTCTCCGTGCCTACCATCCCGGAAAGGAGGCCCGGGATGTGACCAAAAGGATGCAGAAGGCCGCACTTTCCCTGCGAAAGGAGGAGTTAACCACTTTTTTCGGATAACGGTGTGTGAAAAAAACTATTTTTTCGGTACCTTTCAAACGCCTTGAGTCTGTCCTGAATGCTGAAGGCGTTTTCAACTATCACACAGACGGTTCCGCTTCGGACAATCACGGCAGATTCCCACAGGTCTGCCAGCTGCCAGACTGTCCCGAAAACCGGCATAGGCCTTTGTCCGCCAGATGACCGGCAGCAGCTGGCCGGTGACATTTCCGAAAGTCATCCGCCTGTAGGGAACGGCTTGGCCCTGACGGACATACCCGACATCATCCACCGGCAGATTGGTATAAACACAGGGCGAAACCACTCCGTCTGCTGCAATGAACGTTGCCCTTCCTATATTTTCGCTACAGACCGTCCCTTCGCCGTCCTCGGAGGCAAAACCGGGGGTGTGGATGGTCACACCCAAATCAGCCCCCGCCCTTTGCAGAGCCGTCAGGCGGTCCGCCAGGGCCTGGCGCGCCTGTCCGGTCTGCGGTGAAAGCACTTCCTGTGACAAGGAAATACCCGGCTCAAAATCCAGTACACTAACCACGGCCTCGGACACACCGTGGTCAGCCATCAGACGCGGTAAACCATCCAAATCCTTCAACCCGGAGCGCAGCAGCATATAAGCGATATGAACAGCAGGCGTATCACTTTGCCGGGACTGCCGGATCTGTCGGATCAGATCCATTTTCTCCAGAACTTTTGAAAGGGTGGTTCCAGCCCGGGCCTTGTCATTGCATTCGGGTGTGGTGCCGGCCAGAGAAAAAGCCAGGATGTCCAGACCCGCATCCATGACCTGCCGGATCCGCTCCCCGGTGAGCAGCATTCCGTTGGAGGTTGTGCCCACCATGCATCCGGCAGCTTTGGCCAGACGGATCATGGCCGGCAAATCCGGATGCAGAAACGGCTCCCCCCACCCCTGCAGATAGGCCAGTGATGTCCTGCGCAGGGACGGTACCAGCCGCTCAAACGTCTCCAGCGGCATGAACCGGTCCTGCCAGCGCCGGCCATAGACAGTTCGGGGACAGTAGCTGCAGGCGGCGTTGCAGGTGGAGGTCACCTCAACCTGAATCCAGTCCTTAGGTTCCAGAAGCACGGTGTGCTCCCACAAGGAACGCAGTCTTGCGGCTAAGGCATCTGTGTTGAAGGTCATACGCTTTTTTTTTCGCAAAAAAAGACCCGGGCAGACCGAATTCACGGTCCGCCCGGGTCGGGGTTTCAGGGTTCAAGCCATTCTATCTGGTTTTAATGGCATGGCGGACATACATCTGGGCAATGGCGGTTTCCTCGGACTGGGTGTACCAGTAGGCACCGGTATCGATGTCGGAAACCGCGATGGCCTGCATGACCGGCGCAATGAACGGGAGCCTGCTGCCCCAGGGCAAAATCACGTAGGCCAGGGTCCAGATCAGGGCCAGACCGGCGGCCAATCCAAGCCAGCCGCGCAGTTTGCCCCCTTTTTTGATCATATTCCCGGTTTGAACGTCCATCTTTTGCATGACCACACCATCCTTGCAGATTCAGGTTAGTTCATCAGGCTTTCGGTAACACCGGGGAAAACCACGAAAAACATAATATAAGCCGCCAGCAGTGTCAATACCAGGTTCAGGCTCTGACCGCAGACATACAGGATGACCGGCTTGCCTCCCTTGAAATGTTTGGCCATTTCCCGGAAATTGGAGGTCAGGCCGATGGAGGCAAACGCGAAAATAAAGAACCATTCCCGGCAAATGCGGGAAAAACCGCGCAGAACACCGTGGTCCAGGAGGGCGGTGCCCTTCGCACCCATGGATTCAAACATCAGGGAAAAAATGACCGAAGCCAGGATGAATCCGAGTACGAACTTTGGAAAGCGATACCAGATCTCCATCTTGCTGACCTGCTGGCCGGGTGTGCAGTCCACCCTGGCGCACCAGTAAACCGCTACACCAAAGGCAATCACGCCGATCATCACGTTCTGGATCATTTTGATGGTGGCGGCCACAAACATGCCCACCTCACCCAGAAAGGCTCCGGCCGCCACCACCGCGCCGGTTGAATCTATGGTACCGCCGATCCAGGCCCCGCCCAGAACCGGATGCATGCCCATCGCCACGATAAAGGACGGCAGGGCGATCATCATGACCGCAGTGAAGAGCATGGACATGCCCAAAGCGATGGTCAACTCCTCTTTTGTGGCCCGGCAGGCGGCTGCCGTGGCAATGGCTGCGGACACGCCGCATACGCACATATCCGACGACACAGTGATGTTCAGGGTCTTGGATTCCATCTTCAGAACGCGCTGACCGAAAATGTAGGTCAGCACCAGCACGGTGGGGGTGACTGCCCAGGCCACGAAAATGCCGGCCTGGCCGATGGCAAGGATTTTGCCGAACAGGATTTCAGCCCCCAGCAGCACCAGGCCGGTCTTGATGAAATATTCTGTCTGGGCCCCTTCCTGGATGAATTTTGGTGTCCCCACGGTATTGGCGATCAGCATTCCCCCGAGAATGGCCCAGATCAAAGGTCCGAAACCCCAGCTGCGCAAAGTGGCCTGCCCGCCGATGATCTCGGCCGCGATGGCCAGCAGAAAAACAAAAAGAAATCCCTGCATGAACAACGCGGGGTTTTTCCCCATCAGCTTGGCACCGGGGGTGAAAAAAAGCATGAAAATGATCATGATCCCGATCAGGTAAGGAACTTTATTATAGGCCTTGGTTTCAGCCTTTGATTTTGCGCTGCTCTCCTTTTTCCGGGCATCCCGCCATTCCTTGATGGCGGCTTCCGCTTCCTTGTTCAGTTCCGTGTTCTGAAAATCAGCGGCAGCGGCAGCCGCCTGAACGGATTCCGCCTTTGCCAGTGCAGCATCTGTCCGTTCTTTGACCCGGGCATATGCTGCTGCAGCATTCTCCCGGATTTGTGCTGCATTTGATTCGCTCAGGTACAGGGCCTGCATCGGATTGGCAGCCCACCTGGCAGGCCGGCTCAACCATTTGGCAAGGGTTTTGCCATGGGGCTCCTTGCTGGCGCGCAACCCGGTTTTGGCATCATTGGCCTGATGCCATTCAATGGTATGAAACCGGGCCCGGGCATCCTCTGCTTCCAGAGTAGCATTGGCTCTTGCCAGCTTTGTATCGAGGTCTGCAGGCGGCCGGGGTAAAAATACGGCCACCCCGACAGCCAGAATGATAAATCCCAGCCAGATCGCAAGCCAGTCCTCTTTTTTGAACAGCTCGGACCATTCCCATTTTCCGACATCCCGGACAATTTCTGCATTATCCGCCATCATATTTTCCTCCTTGTAAAAATGATTTTCAACACGCCTTACTGCCTTTTTTAATTCCGGCTGTTAACCTGTTGTCCTGTTATCCCGCTATCCAAATATCCAAAGCAAAACACATGCCGCTAACGAGACATCTTTTTTTCATCATAAATACAGGATGTTACCTTATACGTTCGGACCTGAACTGTAAACTCAAGTTGGCACCTGTGTATCCCCGAAGCAGCACCTCCTGCAGATCATCTTGCAATTTATTGATGTATTCTTTATGGTGACATGGTAGACCATAAATGTGGAGAACCCCTGATGCTGACCCGCACATTTAATCTGAGACTTAAATTCATCACCGGCCTGGTGGTGTTCATCCTGGCCCTGGGCGTCTGCATCAGCCTGATCATGTACTTTCATATCAACTCCATCATGGAATCAGAGATCCGTCAGCGCTCCAAGATGCTGCTGGCCCAGTCCGATGCAGTCCAGGACTATGTCAAAACCGAACTGCGACCGGAGATGTTTGCCGTCCTTCCCGAAGGCCGCTTCATCCTCAAAGCCATGTCATCTTCCTACATATCCAGGGAGGTGATGACCCGGCTCAACCTGAAGGATGCATCCCGATACCACTACCGCCGGGTGGCAGAAAACGCCAGAAATCCGTCTTCAGAGCCCAATGAGATTGAATCGGACCTGATTGGGTATTTCCAGCGGAATCCCGATACCCGGGTCTGGGAAAACACCACCCTGGTAGAGGGCGAAGAATACCGCCTTGTGGCACGGCCCGTGGTGTTCACGGCATCGTGCATGAACTGCCATGGAGATCCGAAAGATGCCCCGGTCGAACTCATCAATATTTACGGAGATCAAAACGGATTTCATTACCGGGTCGATGAGGTGGGCGGCGTGGTGGTGGCCGGCTTTCCCGTGGCCATGATCAAAAGCCCGGCCAAGGAACTGACCTTGCAGTACCTGATGCTGTATCTGCTGGGCATTTTCTTGTTCATCGGTCTGATCAGCCTGTTTTTTGACCGGCTGGTCATGAAAAACCTCCAGGACCTGTCCCGGATTTTCAAGACCCGGTTTTCCGGAGAAACTGAACAGGGTATTATCCAGAAACTGGAACAAAAAGATGAGATAGAAGGTTTGATCGAAGGGGTGGATGAGCTTGCGGTGTGCCTGTCCGATGCCCGCAGAAAACTGGAAGACCATACGCAGAACCTGGAAAAAATGGTGGAGGACCGGACCCGGGAACTGGACAGAAAAGCAACAAAACACCTGGGAGATGTGCGGTTGTTTGTGGATCTGCTTACCGGTTTCGGCGGGGCCCTGACCACCGGGCAGCTCTTGTCCGCCCTGCTGGAAAGCGTGGGGAAACGCTACCAGGCAACTGATGTGGTGTATTACTGTCTGGTATCATCGGAAAAATATTATGCCTGGAAATCGGGAAAAAATGCACCGGATCTGCCGCATGAAACCAGGGATCTGTTGTGGAAAAATGAAATACTGTTCAAAGGCCGCAACCTGTTTGTCCCGGTGAAATCCCAGGAAAGCCATTGGGGTATTTTATGTCTGTTATGGGAAGACAACCCGGACCCGGCTGATTTGGACGGGGATGTGCTGCTGGCCCTGGGGCAGCAGGTGGCGGTGCTCATTGAAAATATCCATGTATTTTCAGGCATCAGATCCCAGCACGACATGCTCCAGTCCGTGTTTGAAGGCATCAGTGACCCATTGCTGCTCATTGATGAGGATTGCCATATCATCATTACCAACCGTGCCGGTCATGATTTTCTGGG
>JAABSK010000062.1 GCA_011390435.1 Desulfobacteraceae bacterium
TCTTTCGCAATGAAGTCATTCCCATGGTGGACCTGAAAAAGAAAAAAGAGGAGATTCTGGCCCGGCACAGCCTTTTTACCGCCCTTGAAGATGTTGACCCTGAGTTTGCCATGGAGATCGCCCGTATCCGCAAGCAGGCGTTTTACAACCGCCTGGCCCGCATCCCTCTGCTCCGGTGGATTTTTAAAAAACGGATCATGAGCAATCTGACCATGTTTGAAGAGCGCGGCATCATTGTTGATGCATCCGTTATCACGCCCAATGATTACCAGACCGCACTGTCCGGCGAGCCTGGAAACTATTTTAAGCGGGCCATGGGCTACCCCAAGGTCACCTCGATCCGCCACATTGAAGAGGCCCATTCCGCATTTGGAAAATCCCAGAGCAGTCCGGGAAGCGGTGGAGCAGAAAAGCAGCAGCGGACCCTGATCGACACGTCCAATATTGTGCTGGACGAAATCATCGAAGGCCGGCGGGACTGTTTTGTCATTGCCACCAGCGATCAGACCCATCGTTTTGATTCTGCCATCTACCGAAGGTTTGTGGAAAAAGGGTGTATCATTGATATCTCAAAATACTGGACCACCGCTGAAAATCTTAAAAAAATCATCTATCTTGAAATCAGACGTCACCAGATTCCCACCCGATACACCCAGGACTCACCAGAGCTGGATACGGCAGCTGATCTTCTTTTTGACATTTTCAAGGAAAGAAGCCTGAAAATCACCCCGGCGTATGTTCGCAAGCTGATCGAATCGATCATCAATATCCGGGGGGATTTTATCCTGGATTTCTTAAGCCACAACATCCTGATCCGGTCCGCATTTCAGCTGGTGGCCAAAAATGTTTACGGTGAACTGTACAACACTGTGGTGGACCGGATGGACCGCCAGGTTCAATGGAATGAATATGTCGGGGATATCAAGGACAAGTTTTCCGAAATGGCCAACAACTGCTTCAGCTACGGGGTCAGTGAAGACAAAGGCGTGGTCCTCACCGGCCCGCCCGGCAGCGGCAAAACCTTTCTGGTGCGCACCTGGCTGTCCTCCAACCTGAAGGTTCACGACATTGCCACCAGCCCGTCCGCGCTCCAGGACCCGTCCAGTCCGGTTCACGGGGCAGTGTCCAACCTGGAAAAGGTGTATGACATCGCCAAGATGATCGCCCCGACCATCATCTTTTTTGATGAGGGAGACGCCCTGGCTCCCCGGCGGAGCGCCACCGGCGGTCAGCCGTCTGATGCCCTGACCAATAAATTTCTCAACATCATTGACGGTGAAATCCCGCTGAACAAGGTATTCACCGTTTTAACCACCAACCGGCTGGATATTCTGGATCCGGCCTTGATCCGCTCAAAACGGCTGAAAACTCTCGAAATATCCGGCCATATGCGCCAGAAAGATATTTTCGACATCATTAAAAAACAGTTTGACGCCATTCTCCATCCCCGCAACTTCAAGATTGAAAAGATCATTGAAACCGCCCAGGGAATCTGCAACACCCCGGCGGATTATACTGCGTTTACCCAGAAAGCCATTGCCCTGTGCAGCACTGAGTACCAGGTGCTGCTCAAGCTCCGGCAGATTGCAGCAGCAACGAATGAAGAAAAATGTGACTTCATCCAGATGAATTTTAAAACCATCATCGGCATCCTGGATGCTGTCAAAGCCCCGCCCCTGATAAAATCTAAAATCAAAAACGACTTGAAAAATTTTGTGGAGCAGTACAGCCAGATCCTGAAAAACGTGGATCATATCCGCAGTGAAAAAGACTATCCGCTGGTTGACACGCATCTGGAATCCGCACGCAGAGAAATTTCACAAAGCCCGACCCGCAAAGGCTCGATCCAGCTTAATGAATTTCTGGAAACCGAGTTGAGCCAGGAGCCCCAGGTGGGCTTTATCATCGGTGTCGGGGCCAATGATGTCACAGGAATCCTTCTGCCCATTGCCACCAGCCTGACCGCACGGATCGAAGCCAGTCCCATTATTGTAACCGGTGCTGTCTCCTCATCATCAGCATCGTCAGCAGAACTGGACATGGCTGTCCAGATGACCAAACAGTCTGCTCAGGAAGCATTGACAATGGTCAAAAACTATCTGCAGGAATTATCACCGGATTACAGCATCCCCTGGATATTTGGGGACTTTTTAAAACAATATTCCCTTCACCACCAGCTGCTTTCCGCCTCGTACAACGTGGGCGGACCTTCCGCCGGATATGCCCTTGCGCTGAACACCCTGTCCGCCCTGCTGCGGCTGCCCCTGTGCTTTGATTTCGGCATTACCGGCGCTCCATGGACCAAAGGCGTGCGAAAAGATGAAGTGGGCGGATCTGTCATCATTGGCGGCCACCGGAAAAAAACAGAAAAAGTCCTGCTGTATCTGCGGCGCATGTATATGCCGCTGCAGAATTACAAAGACCTGGAACCGGAATTCCTCATGGGATACTGGCAGCGCCAGAAAGACATTATCGCCGTCACCCATTTTGCCGATCTGATGCCGGAGGTTTTTTTTCTGGACGAAGCGCATAATCAGCGGCGGGAAAAGCTCATTGCCCTGCGTATCCGTCTGAAAACAGAACGCTACCATGCCAGAGACAACACCCCCAATCTGAAAGAGGATATCATCCAGATCAAAAAAGAGATGCGACAGACAGCTGAAACCGAAATCCTGAGGCGGGTAGATGCCATCCGAAGATACCTGAACAACTCCAGGCGGGAAAAGTATATTTCCCATGAAAAAATTTTCAGAATCTATATGGAGCCCTAAAAGGGATGCTGCCGGAACAGATTCTTTTTTGATCCTGCAGGCTGCCCCAGGACTTCAGACCAGATCAGCACATTTTGCAGGGGAGTCTGGCCAAGCTTGCCGCCGGATGCTGCATGGCACACGGCCCGGGGCTGTAAGGCTTTTTCCGGCCCTGTGCCAGGGCTGATTCCCCCTTCTGTGGACCGGATGGTCTGACCCGCACGAATGGGGTCCAGCGGGACATCTTTTTCCAGGTCCGGACCGGTTGTCTCTTGCGGCGCATCACGCGGATGCCATGGCTCAGGTTCCGGATCTGCTTCTGATTCCGGGTCTTTTTCAGACAGAACATCCCAGAGGTCCGGCTTTTTTGCTTTTTCTTCCGGCTGATAGGATTGTTCTTCCAGCTGCGTCAACAGATCCTGAATCTGCTGGCCAATCTTTCCCAGCACCGTTTTTTTGGTATTTTCCGGTTCAGATTCTGCTGTTTCCAATGGCTTTTTCTTTTTACTGAAAATCTTCAGCACAGACGGCAGAACAAAAAAGAAGATCAAAAATAAAAAGGTAATTAATCCATCAAGATCCATACTGATATCCTTTTTCGTGCCGGGCGGTGCTTGTCTGCACCGCCCGGCCGGCTTTCAAGATTAATCGTCTGATCGTTCCGGCTCAGCGCCAGGCGTTGCGATCTGATCTCTCATACGGGTATCGGCAGAAATATTCTGCATTTTATAATAATCCATAATCCCCAGATTCCCGCTGCGAAACGCCTCTGCCATGGCCAGAGGGACCTCAGCTTCCGCTTCGACCACTTTTGCACGCATCTCCTGAACCCTGGCTTTCATGGCCTGTTCCTCTGCAAACGCCATGGCCCGTTTTTCTTCAGCTTTTGCCTGGGCAATCTTCTTATCTGCTTCTGCACGGTCTGTTTCCAGCTCAGCACCAATATTCTTGCCCACATCCACATCGGCAATATCAATGGATAAAATCTCATATGCGGTTCCAGCATCCAGCCCTTTTTTCAAAACAGTTTTGGATATGGAATCCGGATTTTCAAGCACTTCTTTGTGGGTTTTTGCAGACCCGATGGTGGTTACGATCCCTTCACCGACCCGGGCCAAAATGGTTTCTTCGCCTGCCCCGCCGACCAGCCGGTCAATATTGGCCCGAACCGTGACCCTGGAAATAGCTTTGAGCTGAATGCCATCCTTTGCCATGGCTGCCACCATAGGCGTTTCAATCACTTTGGGATTCACAGACATCTGGACCGCTTCCAGGACATCCCTGCCGGCAAGATCGATTGCCACACTCCGATTGAACTTCAGGTCAATATTGGCTTTGTCGGCTGCAATCAGCGCCTGGACCACCCGGCTGACGTTTCCGCCGGCAAGATAATGCGACTCCAGGTCATCAGTGGGAATCTCAATTCCCGCTTTGACCGCCATGATTTTGGACTCAACAATCAACTTGGGCGGCACCTTTCGAAACCGCATGAAAATAATATTGATCAGTCCGACCTTTGCGCCGGAAACCAGCGCCTGAAGCCACAGGGCAATGTATGAAAAAACAAAGTAAAACAATACCAGCCCGATAAGACCTGCGATAATCAGTAAAACGACCATTACATCCATGAAATCAATCTCCTGTTATTTAATCTTTTCAACCACAATCCGGTTTCCTGTCACAGCGATCACCACAACAGGCGTACCAGATTCAATATATTCTCCATCGGTTACCACATCCAGGCGCATCGAACTGATCAGAACGGTTCCGGACGGCCGCAGATCTGTCACGGCCACACCATCTTTTGCAATCAACGCATCCAGACCTGCATCCTGCGACACCACCCCGGAAAGCCTGGACAACTCCCGGCGAAGGGCCAAAGGCGAGCGTGCCAGCATTTTCATTCCCACCACCACCAGTACCGGAATCAGAACAATATCCACACAGGTCATGATAATGCCGGCATGAAACGAGATGGTGGTAAACACCATGTGCAGGGAATAGACAAAAATCCCCAGTGCAATGGCACTTAAAACCCCCATGGACGGAATAAAAATCTCTGCAACAATCACTGCAAACCCGACCACTTGCAGCAAAACAGGTAAAAGAAACGCTTTCATCATCATCCTTCAGTTTTTTGGGGGACAGGCTTCACAATCACCCGGTTTTGATCGATCCGGACAACCACCACAGGGGTGCCGCTTTCAATGAATTCTCCCTGCGTGATGGCATCAATTTTTCGATCATGGATCATTACCTTGCCCGACGGCCGCAAAAACGAATGGGCAACGCCCTGGTCATTGACTTTCAGTCCCTGGTTCTGGGTCACGTCTGCATGGGAATTTTTCAATGTTGCTGACAGGTATGGTCCGCTCACCACAGTGGACAGGCGGGGCAGCACAAACCGGATCATGAAAAGGGAGATCAGAAACGAACTGATAAATACCGCTGAAACCCGGGCGATGTTGCGCATCAGCAACGCACCTTCCCAGGGCAGCTGAGGATCAGGAACCACAAACCCCTGAAACGAAAGGACAAGGCCTGCGCCAATCACAATCAGCCCGGAAATCCCGGCCACACCGAACCCCGGCAGCACAAACACCTCGATTCCCAGCAGAAGCACCCCGATCATCAGCAGCATCAACTCTGTATAATCCGCCAGTCCCACCAGATACTGGTTGAAAAACACCAGTGCCAGGCACAAAATGCCCACCATGCCGGGAAGACCAAACCCCGGTGCCTTGATCTCCGTATACAGCGCACCAATGCCCAGCAGCATCAGCACCGGCAGCATGGGCTGTAAAAACCGCACCAGGCGTTCAGACCAGGAGGCTTCGATCCGGATGATCTGTGCATCCCCATACCCCAGATCGCTCAGCACCTGATCAATGTTTTCCACGCTTTTTGAACTGAAGCCCAGCTCAAACGCTTCCTGGTCATCCATGGTCAGCAGCTCCCCTTTGGCCACAACGGTTTTTTTTGCGGTAATGGTTTCCAGCTCTTGCGGTGTCAGATCATCATAGGTTTGTTTGTCAATGAACATTTTCTTGCCGTCCATGACCACTTCATACACCTCCATATCAATGGTGACCATGGATTCCGCCAGTACCTGGGGATAATTGTTTTTCTTGGCCAGGGCCCGGAACCTGGCCCGCAATACCGTCTGGATTTTTTCCCCTGCCATCTGCTGGCCGTCCTGGGTCTGGATAATCGGCGCGCAATCCCCTATCAGTGTATTGTTTTTCATATACAGCCGGGAGGAAGCCAGTGCAATCAGAGCCCCTGCTGAGATCGCCCGTTTATCAACATAGGCGATGGTCGTGCCCGACGGAATGTTGGAAATCACATCCACAATATCCAGGGCTGCATCCACCCGCCCGCCAAAGGTGTCCAGTTCAAAGACAATCAGGGCATCCGCCTCATCCCTGATCTTTTCAAGACTGCGTTTGATGTATGCAGAAAGACCGGGTTCAACCGTTCCGTTCACCGGGATAACATACACCACCTTCTGTGGCTGATTTGCCCAGACCGTTTGTCCGGAAAAAACGCAGATCAGGATGAAGGCGGCATACAGGATGGGATTGACAGATATCTTCATTTTCATTCTATCCGGGACTCCTTGATCAGAAAACTGGCTGCCAGTGCGCCGATAACAGACAAAAGGCAGAATTTAAAGGCCGATGAATAGGCAGCGGCCGGGTACACCCCGTTGGTGCTGCCGAACAGGTCCAGATACCATCCCATCAGGGGCTGACCAACCGCTGCTCCGGCAAAGGGAAAGATATTCACCAGTCCGGTGGCGGTTCCGGCAATCCGCAACGGAAAAATCTCCTTGATAATGACATAGCCCACAACAATGGAGCCCGAGCCCATGAAACTGTATGAAAAACACCAGACATACAGCAATGCCGGTGGAAAATCCGCTGTAAAAAAAGCCAGAAAAAAGACCAGCACGCAGGTGACCGACAGATTGGTGAGCATCAACCGTTTTTTTGACGTGAAAAAATGGTCTGCCAGCCAGCTCATGACAGGCGCACCAATGATCAGTCCCATGGCCATCATGGTCAAAACCCCGCCGGCCTGGGACCGGGACATCCCGTACACGTGCATCAGAAACGGACCGCCCCACAACCCCATAAATGTCAGCGACACTGCAGCGCTCAGAAAAAAACAGACTGCCATGGGCCAGAATCTGGGGGTTTTCAGCACCAGGGCCAATCCATGCATCAACCCAATGGAAGGGGCAGCATCCGCTGCCGAGCCCGGGCTTTGCCCCATGGACGGATAGCCCATCTCCCGGGGGGTATCCCTGACCAGCCACCAGACCATCAGGGCCATGAAAATTGTACAGACACCAATAACAATCATACTGCCCCGCCATGTCAAGGCATCAGAGAGAATCGCCAGCGGGGTTGCTGCAGTGCAGGCCCCCACCCCGCCCAGAGAAATCAGAATGCCGGTCATGCGGACAAACTGACCAGCCTCAAACCAGTTGGTCAGAATCTTCATGGTGGGCACAAACACCATGGCCACACCCAGTCCGACCACTGCCCGTGCAGCAATCGCCACACCGACATTCTGCGATATTCCCAGCACGATCGAGCCTGCCGCGGCAAACAACAGGAAAAAAGTGACGGATCTGCGCGGTCCCCACGAATCTGAAAGCAGTCCGGCCGGTATCTGCATCAGGGCGTAGGGATAAAAATAGGCAGAGGCCAGAACGCCCATCAAAGCACCGCCGGCGTCAAAATCTTTCATGATGTCCACAGCCATGACCGCCGGAGACAGCCGGTGAAAAAACACCAGGACATAAGCAAACCCAAGAATTCCAAAAATCAGATACCGATAGGTGTTCTGTGTCATCTTCAATCCTTTGCCGTTGCCAGCAGTAACCCAAAACCAATAAAAATGCTGCCACTGGTGCGGTTGAATATCCTGATTCTGCCTGGCTGGTTCAGCCAGGCTTTTGCCTGGTGTGCCACAAGCGCATATCCCATTAAAAAGGAAAAAGAAAACAGCATCAATACGCTGATCAGCGCGGCGAACTGCAGCGGCAGGGGCCTGCTCACATCAATAAACTGAGGAAACAGGGCAGTGAGAAAAACAATGGCCTTGGGGTTGCTGACGGCCACTCCAAAAGCGTGGGCAAACAGCTTGCCCGATGGAATGGAAGCCGGACTGATCGGCTGCGCCAGATGCGTCTGCCGGGCGGGTTTGTCCAAAACCAGTTTCAGCCCCAGATAGATCAGATAGGCAGCCCCGGCATACCGGATCAGGTGAAACACCTCCACAGAGGCCTGAACCATGGTTCCAAGACCGGTAATTGCCAGAATCCCCAGACAGAGCAGGCCGGCGATATTTCCAAGGGCGGCAAAGATCGCCTTTTTCCATCCGTACAGGGTGGCGTTGGTAATGATAAACAGCACTGCCGGACCAGGGGTGGATGTGGCCACAAGCACCAGCATCGTATAGATCATCCAGGATTGTATTGTCATTTGTATGCCTTTTTGAAGAAGAACCCATTTTCTGCCATTCTGGAAATATACCGTCAAAAAACACAGGTGTCCACACTTTAACGCACTCCTTTTCTTTTGCCTTCCGGAAACAAAAGTGTTGAAAAATCCAGTCCAGTCTGTAGAATCATTCCACTGTCCGGATGAAAATTGAAAAAAGAATGATGGCCAAATTGAGTTAAAAAAAAGGAGCAGAAGATGAAAGTATTGAAAAAACTCGTTCTTGCGCTGGCAATGGTTGCCGTGGTTGGTATGTTAAGCCCGGCATCGGCAGACAAACTGGATGACATTATCAAGGCCGGTGTTTTAAACTGCGGCGTGGTGGCGGATTTTCCGCCAATGGGATATTTTGACAAAAACAACCAGCCGGTTGGATTTGACTGCGATTACTGCCAGGATCTGGCCGATGCAATGGGCGTAAAAGCCAATATCATCAACCTCACCTGGGGAGACCGGATTCCCTCCCTGATTTCAGGCAAAACAGACGTGGTGATCGGGTCCACATCCGACACACTGGAAAGAGCCAAATCTGTCGGGTTTTCCTACCCGTACTTTGTGTTCAAGTTCCAGGTGATTTCCAAAAAAGGCAGCAACATTAAAACATTTGACGACCTGAAAAAAGTTAAAGTGGGCGCGGCTCTGGGAACCACCTATGAAACCGAATATTTCAAATATGCCGATGCCAACGGCTGGGGAAGATCCAACTACACCTCTTTTAAATCTGAAAATGATGCATTCCTCGGGTTGTATCAGGGAAAAGTGGATGCCTTGATCTCCACCAACACCAATATTGCCACAAAACTGGCCACCAAAGAATTCAAAGATTTTGAAGCCGGTCCGTTTGTACCCAACTATGATGATGTGGTCGGCATTATTGCAAAAAGAAGTGAGGTTGCCTGGCTCAACTACCTGAACCTGTTTTTGATCCACCAGATCCGTGACGGCAATCTTGACAAGCGCTATCAGAAACATTTCGGCACCCCGGCACCGCCGGAGCTGATCCAGTCGCTTATCGACAATAAATAAATATGAATCCTTCGCTGCCGGGTGCTGAAAACAGCGCCCGGTCGCGTCATTTTTGGTAAAGTCTGTTTTATGGGAGATTATCAATTCCACTGGCTTGTGGTGTATCAGGCCCTGCCCCAGATGTTGAAAGGCGCATGGGTCACCCTTCACGTTTCTTTGCTGTCAATGCTGCTGGGCATTATCATTGCGGTTTTTCTGGCGCTTGGAAAGATGTCCGACATCAAAGCCCTGAAAATCACCGCCAACACATGGATTGAAACCGCCAGAAATACCCCGGTACTGTTTCAGATTTATATGGCCTACTTTGGGCTGGGTGCCCTCCATATTCATTTAAGCCCCTATTTTTCAGTACTCAGCGCGCTGGTGTTTTTCAATGCCGGATATCTGGCTGAAACCTTCAGGGGCGGATTTCAATCCATCCCGTCCACTCAGCTCATCGCCTCCAGATCCCTTGGCATGACACGCCTGAAAGCCTACCGGCACGTGGTTCTGCCACAGATGTTCAGGCGGGTATACCATCCAATGACCAACCAGTTTGTCTGGTCGATCCTGCTCAGTTCGCTCGGGATACTGGTGGGAATGAATGATCTCTCCGGAGAAACCCAGCGCCTGCAGTCGCTGTCATACCGGACGTTGGAATTTTTCATTGTGGCGGCAGTCATCTACTACCTGCTCACCAAGTCGATACTGCTGCTGTCCGGATGGGTCTCCCGGAAAATGTTCACCGGAGATATCTCATGAACCTTTTTACGCCATTGTCCTGGAATGATGCAGGATTTATCCTCACCGGCGTTTTAAACACCATCTATATCTCTGTTGTGGCCGTCGGGATCGGCACGGTTTTCGGCCTTGCAGTCGGATTTATCCGTTCGGCTGCCAACGGATTTATCAACATGGTCATGGGCGCGTTTCTGGATATTTTAAGAACCGTTCCCCTGATTATCCAGCTGGTGTTGTTCAGCACCTGGGTCGGTGTGATCGGCTGGCACCTGAACCCGTTTATCTGCGGATCCATCATCCTCTCTTTGAATGCCATGGCATTCATGGCTGAAGTGTTCCGGGCCGGGTTTGAAAGTGTTTCCAACTCGATGCGGATCACCGCCAGATCGCTGGGGATGGGATACTGGCAGAGCATCTGCCATGTCATCCTGCCCATTGGGTTAAGGACTGTTTTTCCGTCATGGGTGGGGGTTTCCCTGAGCGTGATCAAGGACAGCGCCCTGGTCTCCGTGATCGGCTATATGGAGCTTCTCAGGACATCGGAACAGCTCATCACAAGAACGCAGCAGCCGCTTGAGATTCTCATCGGTGTCGGGTTGTTTTATTTTATCATCTCTTATCCCCTGTCGGTTTTCGGCAGGCGCATCGAAAGGAAAATGGCAGCATGATACAGGTTCAAGGAGTTTATAAATCCTTTGGGACGCTGGATGTACTCAAAGGAATTGATCTTGACGTCAACAAAGGAGAAGTGGTCAGTGTCATCGGCGGCAGCGGCAGCGGCAAATCCACCCTTCTTTACTGCATCAATGCCATTGAAAAAATCCAGAAAGGAAGCATTCTGGTCGATGGTGTGGATGCCCACGCCAAAAAGACAGACCGGAACAAGCTGCGCCAGAAGCTGGGCATGGTGTTCCAGCAGTGGAATTCCTTTCCACATCTCACGGTTCTTGAAAATGTGACCCTGGCCCCCCGGGTGGTCCTTAAGAAAAGCAAAAAAGAAGCGGAAGAGATCGCCAAAGCCCACCTGGACCATGTCGGGCTGAATGACAAATACCATGAATACCCGACCCGGATGTCTGGCGGTCAGCAGCAGCGGCTTGCCATTGCCCGAACCCTGGCCATGGAGCCCCGTTACATGCTGCTGGATGAAGTCACATCCGCACTGGACCCGGAACTGGTGGGAGAAGTGCTGGATACGCTGCGCCTGCTTCGAAAAGAAGGCATGACAATGATCTGCGTCACCCATGAGATGGCATTTGCCAAAGAGGTGTCAGACCGGGTTGCCTATATGGAGCAAGGAATTATCGAAGAGATCGGAGATGCCCGCCAGGTCATTGAAAAGCCTGCCAACGAAAAAACCCAGCGGTTTTTAAGCAAAGTCCTGTAAACAGTGACCCGTCAGTCAAAAGCCTATGCCTGTGCGCTCTTGACTGTATTGTTCTGGTCCACCATTGCCAGTGCCGGCAAAATCACGTTAAGGTATCTGCAGCCAATTGAACTGGTTTTGTACGCATCAATTGTTTCCACCCTTGTGCTGCTGCTGACCCTGGTGTTGCAGAAAAAGATGCCGGCGCTCCGGCAGCTTCCGGCAAAATCGTGGCTCGTCTCTGCCGGATTCGGGCTGCTGAATCCGTTTTTGTACTACCTGATCCTGTTTAAAGCCTATGAGATCCTGCCGGCACAGCAGGCCCAGGTGATTAACTACACCTGGGCAATTACCCTGAGCCTTTTATCCATACCACTTCTTGGACAGAAAGTGACCAGCCGGCAATGGGCTGCCATCGCCATGAGTTACAGCGGCGTCCTGGTAATTGCCACCAACGGCCGCCTGCTTTCCCTGCAGTTTGACAACCC
>JAABSK010000063.1 GCA_011390435.1 Desulfobacteraceae bacterium
AAACCACCCTGACCATGTTTCCATGCACCCAGACCACGATTGTCAACCTGCTGGAACCCAGAACCTTTCAGTACATGACCCGAATGCAGGTTTTTGACGCACGGGTGGATGCCACGCCCATCCGCCACTGGTACAGCAGAATTGATACCCGTTCCTCTGTGATCTGCTCAATTTATCTTCAGCCGGGAACCCGGATGAAGCTGGCACTGTCTGACACGCTCCTGACAAAGAAGCTGATTCTGACCCATGCTGATGACCTTCATCCCCACGGCAATGGATACCCCATCGACCAGAACCCGGTAATCGCACCCACCCAGTTTCTGGCAGCTTCAGATATGTGGGCCCTGCTGACCCCCCGCATCGAAAACCTGGAAGAAAAAGGCATCAACAACCAGCGGATACGGGATTTAAAAACCCTTGGAACCCAGGCGCTTGCAGATGCCCGCAGCTATTTTGCAGACAGGGAATATGACCGGTTTTTTGCGGCATCCGGAAATGCCCTTGCACTGGCCGGACGGGTATACGACCATGTGGAAAGCATCCAGAAAGATGTGCTGTACGGGGTCCTGTTCTATATTGTGCTGTTTGCCCCCTTTGCTTTCTGTCTGGAGCGGCTGGTGTTCGGTTTCATCAACATTTACAAACGGATCATGGGCTTTCTGGGAATCCTGCTGGTTCTGATCACGGTCATATACAATGTCCATCCGGCATTTGATCTGGCATACAGTCCCATTGTCGTCATTCTGGCTTTTTTTATCATTGGCCTGTCCGGTGTTGTCACCTGGATCATTTTCAACCGGTTTGAAAATGAAATGAAACAGCTTCACCGTCGGGGAAAAAAGAGTAACACCGGTGAAATCTCCCTTTTAAAAGCGTTTTCAGCCTCATTCTTCATGGGGGTCAACAACCTCAGGCGGCGCAGGATCCGAACGGTTTTAACCTGTATCACCCTGATCATCCTGACCTTTACCATCATGAGTTTCACTTCTGTCAAAACGGTCCGCCAGCACTCAAGGCTGCAGTACAATCCAGTCTCCCCTTACCTGGGGCTTCTGATCAAACAGATCAACTGGAAAAGCCTGCCGGAACAGGCATATAAAATCATTGAAAACACCATGTCAGAAACCATGGTGGCCGCCCCCAGAGGTTGGCTGGAAACGGCTGACCG
Source organism: Desulfobacteraceae bacterium (assembly GCA_011390435.1). Next base: position 1,169 of record JAABSK010000063.1, read on the forward strand.
CACCCGAGCCACCCAGATTCCCATTGCATCTGCGAACAGAAAATATGACGCCAGCGGCATGATCGGCCTCACCCCCAGAGAATCAGACATCAGCGGGTTGTCCGACATGGTCACCACAGGCAGATGGTTTACCGATCGTGACCGTTATTCCATCCTGATCCCCGAGCGAATGGCCGAACACCTGAATCTTCCGGATCCAAAAGTAAAAACCAGCCATGTTACGGTATGGGGGATCTCCTTTGAAGTGATCGGCTTTTTCCCAGGAGAATCGTTTGATGCGTTCAAGGATCTGGATGGAGAATCCATTACCCCTGCCATTTTCCCGGATGAAGTTTTCCAGCAGACCACAGAAGCAGAAATGAATGCCCTGGAATCCGGTGATGAGATCCGATCCTTCCAGAGCCGATACACCCATATCCCGTTTGACCAGACCGTTATCATCCCCTACCAGACCCTGATTTCCATCGGTGGCAGCCTGAAAAGCGTTGCCATGAAATATAAAACACCGCCAAAGGACAATCTTACCACTTTCCAGATGGTTGACCGGTTCGGGCTGTGGCTGTTTTCCGGAGAGAAAAACGGTGTGTTTTTATACAGCGCCAGTGACAGCCTCAATTACAGTGGTCTGCCCAATATCATGATCCCCATCCTGATCTCCATGTTCATTGTGCTCAACACCATGATCGGCAGTGTCCAGGAACGAAAGCGGGAGATCGGTATCTATACATCCATTGGCATGGCCCCCAGCCACGTGTCGATCATTTTTATTGCAGAAGCCCTGTCCTATGCTGTTTTAAGTGTTGTCCTGGGATATCTTTTTGCCCAGGTAATGGCAAAAGTCTTTGCTGCCACCCCTCTCATGGCCGGGCTCACGGTGAACTACTCTTCCCTTGGCGGGGTTTTTGCCATGGCTGTCGTCATGCTGGTGGTGCTGCTGTCATCGATTTATCCGTCACGGGTTGCTGCATCCATTGCCATCCCGGATGTTGAAAAATCATGGGAAATGGCCCCGGCAGAAGGCAATACCCTGGATGTTGATCTGCCCTTTTTAATCAAAGCCAAAGAAGAGGCCAGTGTCTGCGGATTTTTATACGAGCTGTTTGATACGCACCGGGCCGTGTCCCACGGCATTTTTTCCGTGGGCCGACTTGAAGTGCTCCAGCCGGACGGTACCCAGACCGGCAGCGGGTATGTGCTCTCGTTTACCGCCTGGATAGCACCGTTTGACCTGGGGATCATGCAGGAGGTCCAGTTTGGCATCTCCCCGTCTCCCCATTTTGACGACTATATGGAGATTGGAATGCGTATCCAGAGAAATTCCGGTGAGCACAATACCTGGTGGCGGGTGAACAAACGGTTTGTCAACCTGATCCGAAAACAGCTTTTGATCTGGCGCTCGCTGGACGTGGTTGAAAAACAGATCTATGAAACCCTGATCGGGACCCACTTGAAAAAAGGGGAGAAGACGCTTGCGTGATCAACGGAAAAGAGGGACCCTTATCCGGCCCAGGGCATTTTTTCTTGGACTGATCCTTGCGGTTCTCATCTGCGCATTTACCCCGTTTAACAATGCATACCGGAACGCCACGCCACTGGGAGGCGGGTACTTTCCCCTGGCGCCTTTTTACATGCTTTTCTGGCTGACCGTGATCACGGCTGCCGCACAGAGATGGCTGACCGTAAAATCGCTTCTGACAGGGGCAGAACTCCTTTTTACCTGGACCATCATGATCCTGGTCTCGGGTATTGCATACACTGGATTTGCCCGGACATTCTTTATTAATCTGACGGCGCCTTTTTACTTTTCCAGCATTGAAAACCAGTGGCAATCTGTACTGCAGCCCCTGCTGCCAGCCAACCTTTTTCCCCAGAGCACTGCTGCGATTGATCTTTTATACAACGGCATTGACGGTGGCCAGGAGATGGGATGGCTGGAACTGGCTGCACAGGTCCCCTGGTCTGCATGGCTGCTGCCATTCCTTTCCTGGGGCCTTTTCATGGTCTTTGCCTATATCCTGATTCTGGGTCTGGTCCACATGATTTCACGGCAGGCAATGGAAAACGAGCGCATGAACTTCCCGTTGCTCATCGTTCCGAAAATGATGCAGCAGGCACTGGATGACCGACAGTTGTCCGCCTTTTTCACGAACCGGTTCCTGCAGCTTGGCCTGGCGGTTCCCATCTGCCTGCACCTGCTCAACGGCCTTAATTTTTATTTTCCCTCTGTACCGCACATCAACACCCTGGTGCTGGCCGGATCCTATTTTCCCCAGCAGGGGATTCTCGCCGGATTTATAAAGCTCAAACTCTATTTTTATCCGGCATTTATCGGGTTTGCCTTTCTGGCCTCCAAACAGGTTTCGTTTTCCTTCTGGTTCTTTTTCATCCTTGGGGCACTGCTCACAGGCCTTTTGTCTGTTGCCGGACTGTCCTTTCCAGCGTCTGAGCTGGGAACGACTTTCGGCCCCACCCTTTCCAGCCCAGAAGAAACCCAGATGGTGGGAGCTTTTATCGTATTTGCCTTTTTTCTGGTCTGGCTGGCCCGGTTCCATTTCAGGGATATCTTTATCCATGCCTTTCAATTCAATGTTCCAGATCCCCACCCCGACGCTCTGGGGGATAAACTGCTGTTCTGGGGAACCGGATCAGGGTTCTTCGCCCTGAGTGCCTGGTTTATATTCCACGGGGTTTCTTTCTTCCAAAGCATGGCCCTGATCATCTTTCTGATCCTGTTCACCATGGTGGCGGTCCGGGTGGTCTGCCAGGGAGGGGTGACCTATTTCACCCTGACAGTGGCACCTCTGGATGCCATCAATACCATTTTCAGCCTGAAAATCTTTTCCAGCATCGCCCTGGTTTTAGGCAGTATCAGCCAGAAAATCCTGTTTCTGGATCTTCGGGAAGCAGTGGCCCCCTCAATACTGCACACGCTGAAGATCACCCACCGGTTCAAAGGGCCGAAAACCATTGTCTTTTTTATTTTCATCTGCATGGTCACCTGTCTGGCAGTCTCTGCCCTGGCCATGATCCTTTTGTGCTACAAATACGGTATCCGTGAACTTCAGCTGGACTGGGCCACCCGCACCACCGTATCCATGTATAACAATATTTTTCCCCTGATTCAGAACCACATGGATCAAGGAGCATCCATCAAATACTTTGCCATGACCGGTGCCCTGATCATGGGCATACTGGTCATCTGCTACCATCGGTTTTACTGGTGGCCCCTCCATCCCATTGGATACCTCATGGTCTACAGTTCCGCCATGAAAATTCTGTGGGTCAGCTTTTTCATCGGATGGGTGTTTAATGCTTTGTGCATGCGTTACGGCGGTATTCTGCTGTTCCGGAAAATGCGCTATTTTTTTGTGGGCCTGATCATGGGAGATTTTTTAATGGGCGGCACCTGGGCCATCATCGGCTTTTTTACAGACTACGGTTATCAGGTTCTGCCCACCTGATCACCGCTTTATTGAACACGGAAAATAAGGCACATCCGACATGTATGACGACAAAGAGCTCCAAGAATATCGAGACCTGCTGAAACCGCCGGATCATTTTGAGGAAGGGTTTAACTGGAAAACCGTTATCGGTGCGATTTTTATCGGTTTTCTCATGATGCCCGGCAGCATGTACCTCCAACTGGTCATCGGCACGGGCATTGGTCCTGCTGCCCGGTGGGTCACCATTATTCTTTTTGCTGAAATCGCCAAACGCGCCTATGCCGACCTGAAACAGCAGGAAATTTTTCTGCTGTACTATATGGCGGGTGCCGCCATGTCATCGCCGTTTCAAGGCCTTTTGTGGAGCCAGTATCTGGTGCAGTCAGATGCTGCGAAAATGCTGGGGCTGACCGAATTTATTCCCACCTGGGTGGCACCCCAGCCAGAATCCCTCGCCCTGATCGAACGATCCTTTCTGCACCCGGACTGGATGATCCCTATCCTGCTGCTGGTGGGCGCTCAGATTATCCAGCGCATTGATCAGTTCGGACTGGGATATGTCCTGTACCGCATCACGTCTGATGTTGAAAAACTGCCTTTTCCCATGGCACCGGTCGGTGCACTGGGAACCATTGCCCTTGCAGAATCGTCAGAGGACAAAGCCACTTCCTGGAAATGGCGGGTGTTTTCCATCGGCGGGGTGATCGGTCTGGGATTCGGTGCGGTATACATTCTGCTGCCGGCAGTTTCCAGCCTGATCTTCACCGAACCCATCCGATTGATTCCCATTCCCTGGGTCGAGCTCACCCGGCACACCGAACGGATCCTTCCGGCAGTCGCGACAGGGATCCAGCTGGACCTGGGCCTGATTTTTCTGGGCATGGTGCTGCCATTCTGGGCAGTCATCGGTGGTCTGATCGGTCTCTTGATCACCATTGCCATTAATCCCATCCTCTACAAGAACGGAATGCTGACCAGCTGGCATGAGGGCATGGGAACCGTTGAAACCGTATTTGCCAACAATTTTGACTTTTACATGAGTTTTGGTATCGGCCTTGGGCTTTCCATCGGCCTGATCGGGCTATGGCAGGTGGTCAAATCCTTTTTCGGAGCCGCTGCCAAAAACAGGGGGTCATTAAAAGACCTGCTCCACCCGCCCCCAGGCCGGGGTGATTTTGACCTTAAAATCGCCATCGGCATCTATCTGTTTTCCACGATCGCCTATGTCATTTTGTGTACCATCCTGGTGCCCACCTTTCCATGGATCTTTTTTCTGATCTACGGTTTTGTCTACACCCCCATCATCTCGTATATCACGGCACGCATGGAAGGGATTGCCGGCCAGTTTGTCAGCCTGCCCCTGGTACGGGAAGCCAGTTTCATTGCCGGCGCCAAATATTTCGGCTATCAGGGCATTGAAATCTGGTATGCCCCCATTCCCATCCACAATTATGGAGAAGCCACTGTCAATTTCCGCCAGATCGAACTGACCGGCACCAGTCTCAGGGGAATCATCAAGGCAGAGTTTATTGTTTTCCCCGTGGTCATGATCGCCAGTCTGCTGTTTTCCCAGTTTATCTGGCGCCTGGCCCCTATTCCGTCGGCCAGCTACCCATATGCACAGGAACTGTGGCATCTCCAGGCACTCAACACCCTTTTAATGCAGTCTTCAACCCTTGAAGGCAATTCACTGTTCTACCAGGCCCTCAGCGGTACAACCGTTGCCTCTGGAATCGGATTCGGTCTGGCTGCTTACGGAATCCTGACCCTGTTCGGCCTGCCCATACTCCTGGTGTACGGAATTGTCCGGGGGCTGGGCCAGAGCACGCCCCACGGCCTCATCCTGGAGGTCATCGGTGCCCTGCTTGGCCGCTTCTTTTTTCTAAAACGCTATGGAAAACAGTGGCGGCAGTATGCCCCGGTTCTGCTGGCAGGATTTTCCTGCGGCATGGGCCTGACCGGCATGTTTGCCATGGGCCTGACCCTGATTCTCAAATCCCTTGGAAGTACCACTTTTTAAACCTGTCAACCTGTGCTAAAATAGCATGATCTGTTTATATTTTTTCAAGGAGGCTTGAATGAAAGCTCTGATTTCGTGCATCTTCTGCCTGACGCTGCTGACGGTTCCGGGACTTGCCCATGGAAACTTTCCAGTCCATCTGGGCGGATTGACACTGGGAGATGATATTGCAAACTATCACCACCTGATCAATATGGAAACCTGCAGAGAAGTCACGTTTAATGAATATATCGCAGAAGGGGAGATCTTTACCCCGCCGGGGTTTAAATCCGGACTGGTGGCCTACGGCCTGTGTGACCGGCCCAATAAAATTCTTCGAATCAAGCTCAAATATGAAAATTCCTCCAAACGATTTTTCAATCAATTGCTCAAAGAATACAAAAAACAGCTGGGAGACCCTACAGAATATAAAGGAGATCCTTTTCAAACCCTGATTGCCTGGAAATGGTCCTTTTCCAACAAAGACAATGAAACCATCAGCCTGATCCTGCAGCACAATGTCATGGTGGCGGATGAAAAGATCGGAACTGCTGTTAAAATGACCTTGACCAGCCAGCTTGAAAAAGAACGGGCCTGCTATATGGCAAATCCGCCTGAGCCGGAAAAAAAGAGAATGAACAACGCGCCGCAACTGACCAAAAAAGAGATGTGGCGGCTGTTTGTCCCCTATTAAACCGTGCCGGTGCCCCTCATGACCGCTGACGCACATTTATCGATGATTCCCGTCGCCTGGAATACGGTGCAGATCCTTGTCCCGGAAAAATGGGAAATCAACAGTCTTGATACCACCCATATCCTTTTTGACCGGCAGGGCGTTTTGCAGGCGGAAATCAAATGGAGTCATGCCCCGGGAAGAGCGGATCCTGCACGCTGGTTAAAACAATTTATCCATAGATCCCAGCGGCAGCTGGGCATTGTGATCCATGAAGCCCGGACTCCGGAAGCTTTTTCACCGGCACAGCCGGACCTGCAGTTTTTCTTTTTTTCATGGGAGAGCAAAACCAACCGGGGAAACGGCGCACTGGTTTTCTGCGCACGCTGCAAAAAACTCACCCTGATCCGTTTTTTCACCGATCCCCAAAAAACACCATCCTCCCTGCACCAGCGCGTCCTGGCTTCCTTTCAGGACCATTCAGACACCGGTCTGACCCGCTGGCAGGTATTTGGACTGACGTTTTTTGTTCCCGAGTCTTTTACCCTGCACGAATACTCGCTTGTGCCCGGCGCGTATGCCATCCGATTCATTCACAGAAAAAAACGGCTGGATGTCTTCAGCTGGGGACCGGCTGAATTCCTGTTGAAAAACACTGATTTATCTGCCTTTGCCGCCCAGCGCATCCCATCGCTAAAAGGGTTTGCAACCGCAGGGGGATGCTGCCGGGGAAACTATCTGGAATGGGCCTTTAAAACCCAGCGGTTTAAACATGCCGACATGGTGCCCATGATGAACCGCTGGGCGCAGTACAGCCTGTTCCGCATCTGCCATGACCGGAAACACAACCGGATATACGGCGTACTGATTCAATCGCCCAAGCAGCATGAACATGACCTTATGAATGGATCTGTGATCGGAAATGACTGAAAAAAAACTGCAGAATCTGGGCAGAGAAGATGCCCTCCTGTGCATCCCGACCAAAAACAGTCAGGCCACTGAAACCCGGCTGGACAATGGCGATCTGATCATCTCCTGCCCGGTTGCATACAAGCCGTTTTTTATCAGGCTGCGCAAATGGATGCGGGCGGATGCAGAGTCCACCTTTGTCCGCAAGATTCAGCTGGACGGTCTGGGCATTGAGGTCTGGGATCATATCAACGGGAAAAAAAATGTTCAAACCATTGTCCGGGAATTTGCCCGGCGGCATTCACTGCACATCCGGGAAGCAGAGCTGTCTGTGACCCGTTTTTTAAAATCTCTGGGGGAAAAAGGATTGATCGGTATGCGGCTGCCCTGACGTCATATTTTGCCGATGGAACCGTCAAGATCCTTTTCAATGTTCAGGTATCCGTCAAATCCGGCAATATCGAACACCTCCCGGACATAATCCTGCAAGGCGCACAACACAATATTGCCTTTCATCTGTTTCAGATCCTTTGTGGTCTTGAGCATCACCCGGATTCCGGCGCTGGAAATATAATCCAGGTGTTCCAGGTCGATGATAAATTTCCGGTGTCCCTGTTCAAGCGCTGAATAAAGGCGGGTTTCAAGCTCAGCAGATGTATTGGAATCCAAAGACCCCTTTACACTGAATATCTGTATGTCATTGGTATTTTTTTGAATAATTTCCATGGGACATTCCCTTAATCGTTATTTTGACATTGAATCTGTCTGAACCGGTTCTTCACTGAAAATGTTTTTTTTCAGCTCAATAATGTTTCTGCCTTTTTTCCGCGAATACCGGCACTCATCAATAAAGTGTTTGACAAAATGAATCCCCAGGCCGCCCACACATCTTTTTTCAATAGCGCACCGGGTATCCGGCGCCGTCTGTGCGGTCGGATCAAAAGGTTCGCCATCATCCTCCATACGAATGCTGACAGCCGTATCATCACATGACAGGGACAGGTTGATTTCATGCTCCCTGTCATCTGTGAAACCATATTTGACCACATTGGTGAACAACTCCTCAAGCACCAGGTTGATTTCCTTGAATTTTCTGTGGGTACAGTCAATGGATGCGGACATGTTTGAAACCGCTGCCCTGATCTTTTCCAGATCACTGATCCGGTTTTTCAGTTTTATGGAGAAATGAAGCGTTGCCATAACCGGATGGTAATGCGATATAACCGGTTTGTCAATCGCAATGATCAACAGCCGGCCAGGCCTTTTTGCGGGAAAAATGTTTGACAATCCTGTCCATCAGGGAGATGATGCTCAAAAAATACTTTTATGAAGACAGACCACCTGGTTTTGAAAAGGAGATGGCATGGAAATACAGATGTTAATCAACGCTGCTGTTGACAACGGACACAGAGCGCTCTCAGAATTTGATTCGAAAAAGGTACTTGCTGCCTACCATATCCCTGTTTCACAGGAATATCTGGTCACCACCCCGGAAGAAGCCGCTCAGAAAGCGATGCAGATCGGATTCCCGGTTGTTTTAAAAGCCTGCTCACACACCATTGCCCATAAAACAGAGGGCGGACTGGTTGAAGCTGCCATCAGCACCCGGGAAGCGGTTCTGGATTCCTTTGAGCGTATCATGAAAAAAGCAGGGACGTCCATTGACGGTATCCTGGTCCAGGAGATGGTACAGGGTCAGCGGGAACTGTGCATGGGGCTTGTCCGGGATCCCCAGTTTGGCCCCTGTGTCATGGTGGGATTTGGCGGCATCATGACAGAAGTGATCAATGACACCTGTTTCAGAATGGCCCCCATTGATGAGCGGGAAGCCGGGGATATGCTTGATGAGCTCAAGACAAAAGCCATACTCGGCCCTTTCAGAGGGCTGACCCCTGTGGACCGGGCCGCCCTTTGCACCAGTCTTGTCGCCATTGGACAAATTGGAATGGAACACCCCGCAATTACTGAAATTGATATCAATCCGCTGATTATCCGCCGTGACGGCACGTTTGCCGCTGTTGATGCCCTGGTTGTCCTGGAAGGAGAAGAAAATGATCGCAGCACCCATTGAAAGTCCTTTATATCCTATTGTAAACCCTGAAAATATTGTATTTTTCGGTGCCTCAAACAATTTTTCCGCCATGGGAAGCAACATTTTCCAGTCGATTGTGGATATCGGATATGAAGGCGCACTTTTTCCGGTCCATCCCACGGAAACAACGGTCCAGGGATATCAGGCGTACAAAGATGTCATGGATCTGCCGCTGGTGCCGGATCTGGCCGTGTTTGTCCTTCCCACCCGTCTGATCTGTGATGTCATGGATGCCTGCGGAAAAAAAGGAATCCGCCATGCCATTGTTGTGACAGCAGGGTTCAGGGAAGTGGGCGGTGACGGCATTGCACTTGAAAAACGCCTGGTGGAAATTGCCCGCCACCACGGTATCCGGTTCATCGGGCCCAACTGCCTGGGGATTGCCAATACCCACAAAAAACTGAACACCACGTTTCTGAACATGGAAGGTGCGCCCGGTTCCATCGGTCTGGTGTCCCAGAGCGGCAGCCTGGTGACACAGATGTTCAACTACCTTGCCAATCTGAATGTGGGGTTTTCCACAGCCTTCTCCATTGGAAACGGCGCAGACATCGATCTTGTGGACTGTCTGGAGTATCTGGGCGCCTGCCCCGAAACCCGTGTCATTGCCATGTATGTGGAAGGCATCCGCCGGGGACGCGAATTTGTTGAAACCGCCCGCGCCATTGCCTGCAAAAAACCCATCGTGGCCCTGTATGTGGGTGGCAGCGAATCCGGAAGAAAAGCCACCTTTTCCCACACCGGCACCATGGCCGGACCAGACCGGCTGTATGATGGAATTTTCCGCCAGAGCGGAGTGATCCGGGCCGATTCCATCACAGAACTGTTTGATTATTGCCGGGTGCTGGGGCAGCTGCCCGAGCCTGAAGGCTGCAGGATCGCCATCCAGACCCATTCCGGCGGTCCGGGCGCTGCTGCTGCCGACGCCTGTGGCAGAGAGGGGCTTGAACTGCCGTCTTTCCCCCCGGAAACACTGGAAGCGTTGTCAGAATTCATTCCCCATACCGGAAGTATCAACAACCCGGTGGACATCACCTATTCCAAAAGTCAGAAAGCCTTTTTCATGGATATTCCCCAGGCCCTGCTGAACAGCAGTGTGGTGGATATGCTTTTGATGTACTACCTGGTGCCGGATCGCATGGCCATGGATGCGCTGCTGCAGTTTGGAGCGTCTGAACCCGCTTCTGAATCAGAAAAACAGACATTGCTGGACAATTATGTTGGTGGAATGGTGCAGATGCTCAGGCAGCACAAAAAACCCGTTGCCGGGTTCACGTTCAGGAACCTGACGGAAAAATTTCCCCAGGCCCTGATGGCCCATGGCGTTCCCGTCTTTTCCAACCCTGAAAGTGCGGTCCGGGCGCTGAACGCCCTGGTGAACTATTGCCGGCTGAAAGAAAAGATTCTGTTACAGGAAAAAGACGGCGGCAGATAAAAAATGCCGCCGTCTTTCACAATGCAGATTATTTGCCTTTGAAATCCGGAGCCCGTTTTTCAAGGAATGCCTTGGCACC
>JAABSK010000064.1 GCA_011390435.1 Desulfobacteraceae bacterium
GATTTTGAAAACGGCAATCAGCTGGTGGCCGGCAAATCCGCAGATGTGGAATATGTGCATAACAAGGATAAATACTATGCATATGTCAATTATTTTCAGCCCTGGGAGATGTATTTTACGGTTGCAGTTTCCGAAGATGAACTGATGGCTGGTGTGGACAGCCAGATCATGTCCAGTGCGGCCATGTCCGGTGTTGTTGCCCTGGCCATTGGCATTCTGATCGTCTGGGTAATGAACAATCAGTTGATGAAAAGCATGAAAGGCATGGCCAGAATGGCCAGGGAAGTTTCCAAAGGAAATTTTCAGTATTCATTCACTTACGAGGCCAATGATGCCATAAAAGAAACCGTGGATTCCATGAATGAAATGGTGGCAGGGCTTGCCCAGATGATCCGGGATATCAATGGCGGGGTTCATACCTTGAGCACGGCATCAGGAGAATTAAACCAGATTTCTGATAAAATGAGCCAGAGTTCGGAAACGACAGTGACAAAAGTCAACACGGTTGCCTCTGCTGCAGAAGAGATGAGTGTCAATATGGATTCTGTTGCCGCAGCTATGGAGCAGGCCAGTACCAATGTTGAGGTTGTTGCATCTGGTGCCGGCGATATGCGCGCAAATATCGAGCGGGTCTCCCAGAACTCCAACCACACCAAGGAAATCACCAACAAAGCAGTTGAACAGGCTCAGCTGACATCCGAGCGGGTGAGCAAGCTTGGCCGGGCAGCAGAAGAGATCAACAATGTAACCGATACCATCAACAGCATCTCTTCCCAGACCAATCTTCTGGCGCTGAATGCAACCATTGAAGCGGCACGTGCAGGCGAAGCCGGTAAGGGGTTTGCCGTTGTGGCCAATGAGATTAAAGAGCTGGCCGGTCAGACCGCCAGAGCCACAGAAGATATTGCTGAAAACATACAGACCATCCAGGATCAGATCAGCGGGGCCGTCCATGAAATTCAGGAAATTTCAAAAATCATCAACCAGATTGATGATTTTGTCAATGAAGCGGCTTCCGCCATTGAGCTTCAGTCTGAGACAACCGGTGAAATTGCTGAAAATATCAGTCAGGTGTCTCTGGGCATCAAAGAGGTGAATGTGAATGTGAGCCAGAGTTCGGAGGTCTCAGGTCAGGTGGCCAAAGAGATCAGCGATGTATTGGCGGGGTCTCAGGAAATCAGTGGATTTTCCTCCACTTTGAAAGAAAAGGCTCAGGTGTTAAACACGGTGATGCATCAGCTGGATGCCATGACCAGTAAATTTAAGATATAGCCTGCCAGATCGCAAGGATTTGATCCGTGGTTGAGGTCCTGCCGGGCAAGCGCTGGTTCAGGATACATTGAGCAGGGCTTCAACCTTTTTCATGTTTTCGTCATATTCTGAAATAATGATGGAAATATCATCGGATTCCATGCCCAGCACTTTCATTGCCTGGTCGTTAAACCGGTATGAAATGCCGTCAGATCCGACACCGATACCGATCATCATGCAGATACAGTCTGCCAGGTATACAACGGCAATCTCTTTGTTCTGGACCATGGAGATGTCCGTAAGATGGTGGTGGCGGATAATGTTTACCATCCGCGGAGAGAATTTCCATATTTTGGCGATCATCGCCCCGAGTTCGGTGTGATCCACACCAATGATCTTTTTTTCCGCTTCCCGGAAGGTGTAGTTGTGGTCCAGCACCAGTGCGGTGATTTTCTCAAATGCATCCCGGACAAATCGGTCCAGGACGGTTTTTCCAATATCCTTGAGCAGGGCAGCGGTAAAAATCGTATTGATGTTTTCCATCCCTTTTTTTTGCGCAATCTGTTTGGCAATCAGGGCAGATGAAACAGCATATCTCCACATGGCCCCTTCTTCAAGGCCATAGCCCTCCTGCTTTTTGCTTAATATGTCTGCTCCGGATTTCATCAGGACAATCTCGAGAATCTGATCAATTCCCAGAAGTGCGACAGCATCTTTTATGGACTCGGCAGGCGTTTTCAATCCAAAATATACGGAATTGCAGGTGCGCAGGACACTGGCGGTGACTGCTGGATCGTACTGGATGATTTCGGCAATCTGTCCCATGGAACTGTCCGGCTGATCAACGATCTCCAGAATCTGGTTTACGACCGCCGGAATGGGTTTCAGATTTTTAATCTCTTTTACAAGTTCTTGAATGGGACTCATAGAGGGTTCCTTGACTGATGGATTAACGCAGTTTGAACAAGGTGATTCCATCATATTCGATCCGGCTGAAGAAAGTCAAGGAAACAGGGGAGGAATTGTTGCTTTACGGCAATCGGTTTTTCTTTTCCATTGTTTTGCCCGGACAGGAAACCAGTTTCATGAGGCCGGGCATGACGGTGTTCCGTCCGCTTATTTTGGCCCGGTAAAGCATGGCATCTGCATCCTGGATAATTTTTTCCATATCTGCGTGCCGGTTCAGTTCCGATACACCGAAACTGGCGGTGACCGTGATGGTCTGGTTGTTGTGAGCGATCAGCAGATTGGAAATTTTCATTCTCAGGCGGTCTGCCAGTTCGATGGCCTTGGCCTTGCTGGTTTCAGGGAGGATGGCGATGAACTCCTCACCCCCGTATCGGGCAAGAATGTCCGCGCTTCTCATGCTGTTTTGAACCACGGCAGCCACCTGCTTGAGGACAGCATCCCCTGCTGGATGGCCATGGGTATCATTGATCTGTTTAAAGTGGTCCAGATCAAACATGATAACAGACAGGTCATTTTGATGGCGGCCGGCATTTGCAATCTGTCGTTTCAGCTGGGTTTCAAATTCTCTGCGGTTGTAACAGCCTGTCAATGGATCAACAGCCGCAGCCGCTTTTAAGCTTTCAATATGAAGCTGGCGGGAAAGCGCAAGGGAGCAGCTCTGAAGAATCATATTGACCACATCATCGTAATAGGTGTGCAGGCTTTTTTGGGGCAGCAGATACAGCCGGAACGTATGGTTTTCTTCTGTGATGTCAAAATAGACAAGGGAGTTGACATCAACTGTTTTTCCAGAAGCTTCCGGATGGAAACAATGGTTGAGATAATTCAGGTCTGACGGGGACTGGATCTGAAAATCCTTGAGAACAATCTGTTCAAGTGTGGCCCGATACATTCCGGGATCCAGCCAGATATCCGCCCTGGCCGCTGTTTTAATGACAAAGGCGAACATTCGGTAATCCAGAATCTCTTTAAGGCACAGCGCCATCTCATTGATGATCTTCTCCGGCACGCTGTGTTTGTTTATCTTGAGAATGTGGTGGGTGAGCTTTTTGTGGTCCGCCTGTATCCGGGCTGTCTTGAATACCAATGATAGCACAGTGGTCATTGTGTTGGATAATCTGCTCAGCGCCTGTTTCATCTGCTGTCCTCGCCTGTTGGTGTCAGTTTTTTGCGTTGACAAATACAGAAGCAATCCTTGTGCCAGGGCTGAACAATAACAATATCGGCTTTTATTTCAATTGGTTATGTTGTGAGGATGACCGGCGGTGTGCGGGGCGGAAGGGAAAAAACTGCCGGTTCGTCATCATTTTGACATCGTGGATTTAAATGTTACAGCGGTTTCTCTTTCATTTTTTTTGTTAAAAATGGGACATAGGCGTTGTCTGCTTTGAGAATATGGGTTTTAAGCCAGTCGGTGAGAAACTCCATCAGTTCAAGAGTGACGGTTGATTTCCCCTGGGTGAAGCTGTTCTGGAATTCCAGTACGTTGGCCACAAGGGCTTTGTGGGATGTTTTATGCGCTTCCTGTTCAGGATACTGGTATTTTTCAAACAGTGCTTCTTCAAACTGAAAATGAAAAACGGTATATTCTGCCAGGTCATTGAGGATTCTGCCCACTTCATTGCGGCCGCGCTGCTGTCGCATGGCCCGGTACAGGAGATTGACCATCTGAACCAGTTGTTTGTGATGGCGGTCGATTTCAGGGATGGACAATGAAAATTCTGAACTCCATGGCATCAGATCCGGAATGGCGCTGGAATCTGCCTCCGCTTCAGAATCGGCTGATGCAGATTGCATTGAGATGTTGAAGATCGAAATCATTTTTCTCAGTGCCATGGAAAGGCTGTCAAGATCTTTGGCACTTGTGACCAGGTGCTTTACCCGCTCAGACATGCCGGCAGCGACTCCGTCCACCCGGGAGATATCCTGAGCGATTTCAGCGGCCACCTGTGAGCTCTGGGCCACATTTTCATTGACCTCTGAGATGCCAACGGCTGCCTGCTCAATATTGGTGGCCACTTCAATTGCCGTATCAGACTGCACTTCGATGGTTTTTGCGATCTGATTCACAATGTCATCTACATCCTTGATCACCCCGGAGATGCTTTCCACTTCCTGGACGGTTTCCCGGGCAGACCCCTGGATGGTTTCAATTTTTTCCCGGATGTTCAGTGTTGCAGCTGCTGTCTGGGAGGCAAGGTTTTTGATTTCTGCGGCAACAACGGCAAACCCCTTTCCTGCGGCTCCTGCCCTGGCAGCCTCGATGGTTGCATTCAGCGCCAGTAAATCTGTTTGTTCAGCGATTTTTGTAATCAACAGGGTTACCTTGCCGATCTCTTTTGCCGCCTCTCCCAGGTGGCCCACCTTTTGTGTTGTTGTTTCAACCCGGTGCAGCGCTCTGCTTGAAATATCACCGGCTTTCCGGCAGTTCTGGGCCACGCCTGTGATGCTGGACTGCATCTGACCTGCAGCATCTGCCACAACACTGATATTGGTGGATGCCTGTTCACTGGCGGCAGCAACAGAGTGCATACTGGTATTCATCTCTTCTGCTGCGGCAGCAACAGAAGTGGCCCTGTCGGACAGATCAGCAGATTCCGTATCCATTTGCCCTGCTGCTTGAAAAACAGCTGAAGATGCTGCTGCGATGGTTTCGGTCCGGCTGCCGATACCAGCGATGATTTCGTCCAGGTTTGCCACAAACTTGTCAAAACAATCTGCCAGGATGCCGATTTGATCTGTCCGTCCGGAATTCAGGCGCAGCGTCAGATCCCTTTCATCTCCCTTGACAGTGGCTTCAAATCCCCGGGCAAGGGCATTCAGGGGCCTGGACACCATAAAATGGAAAACACCGCCCATGACCGCCATAACGATGACAATACTGATAGCCGCTGCCAAAAAGCGTTTGTCTGGCATGGCATCCACAGAAAGGACAAAGAGTGAAAACACGATACCCATGGTGATCAGAAGCGCCGCTCCCAGTTTAAGTCCCAGCTGTTTGGCCATGAGTGTCATCATTTCGAGATCTCTCCTCTCAATCCGATCTGGTCGGCCACCGGACGCATGCCCTCGATGACATGGGTGATCAGATCGGACAGTTCCATCTCCAGCATTTGTGCGCCTTTGCGGATCACATCCCGGTCCACTTTTGCGGCAAAGCTTTTATCGTTGAATTTCTTTTTTACAGATTTTGCCTTGATATCCAGGACACTTTTGGACGGCCTTACCAGGCAGGCACTGGCAACAAGCCCTGTCAGTTCATCAATGGCAAACAGGGTTTTTTCAAGAAGGCTCTGGGGTTCAACATCACTGCAGATCCCCCATCCATGGCTGACCACCGCCCGGATATAGGCTTCTGGCCAATGATGGGCATTTAAGATTTCAACACATTTCTGGCAGTGCTCGTTTGGAAACTGTTCATAGTCGATGTCATGGACAAGGCCGATCACCCGCCATTTTTCTTCATCCTCGCCAGCGCGTCTGGCAAAATGTGCCATCACCGCTTCCACACAGAGGGCATGGCGGATGAGGCTGTCTTTCTGGTTATATTTTTTTAAAAGCGTGAATGCATCTTCCCGGGAGGGATAATCAGTGTTCATGTTCGATCCTTTAATTGTATTGCAATTTATTTCTATTGGTGTACTATTCCCAGTAAATTGTATATATATGCCGCTGCTTATGATCTCAAGGATTATTCCTCATAAAATTATAAAAAAGACCCTCTCTGATGTTTTCCGGCACGGTTCAGGGACCCCTGTGTTGATCCTCCTGTTCACAGCCGGGGGGGGCAGCTTGATCTTCGCGCTTCAATACAGCCTGACGTCTGCGCACTGGGGCGTGATCCTGATCTGTTCACTGCTGTATGTCTGGGCAGTGGCGGCAACACTGGCTGTTTTCAGGACCTGCAGGCAGGCCAGGACTGGCCGGGCCCATCCATCGGCTCCGACAGAAAGCGTTGAGCGGAAAAGCAACCCGGCCCGTGCACAGCATTTTCAAAATCTGGGAGAAATCACCGCCAGTGTCAGCCATGAACTGAACAATCTTCTATCCGGCGTGGCCACCTATCCTGAAGTTCTCATGATGGATCAGCATCTGACCCCGAAAATCCGGGACGGGCTGGAGATGATACAGGATGCCGGAAAAAATGCATCTGCTGTTGTCCGGGATCTTTTGACCATTGCCCAATGCCCTGAGGCAAAAAAAGAATCTCTCAACCTGAACCAGATCTTTGAACGGTATCTTGCCTCCCGCGAATATCAACAGGTGCAAAAAGGTCATTTCCAGGTGGTGCCAGAAATTTTTCTTGACCCTGAATTGTTGCCCGTTGCTGGATCTTATTTTCATATCGAAAAAATTATGACCACCCTGCTGTTCCATGCCGTGAAAGCGGTTGCTGGCCGGGAAAATGCCGGTGTATGGGTTAAAACAGCCAATCTGCTGATCGATGCCAAAAATTTGACAACAGCTGGAGGCATTTCTCCTGGGCGGTATGTGCTGTTCAGTGTATGGGATACCGGCCCGAAAATAGACGAGGATATTTTAAGTCAGGTATTTGACCCCTATTTTGCCCGGAACGGACAGGAAAAGAAAAGCAGCCCCGGGCTGGGACTGGCAGTTGTCTGGCACCTTGTCCAGGATCATGGCGGGTTTGTAAATCTTGTATCAGACGAAGATCAGACCCGGTTTGAGATTTTGTTCCCAGCACAGCCTGACGGCAATGCTGGATCTGAAAAAAACATGCCCACAGAAACATGATGGTGGATATGACACAGGAGCGTGGAACCGATATGGAAATTTTCAAGACAAAAACACAGATGCACCAGTGGTCAAAAACAGTGAAAAAAGCGGGTCGAACCATTGGGTTTGTCCCCACCATGGGCTATCTTCACCAGGGTCATCTGTCACTGCTGGAAAAAGCAAAAACCCTGTGCGATGAAGTGGTCCTGTCAATTTTCGTCAATCCGACACAGTTTGGTCCAACTGAAGATCTGGATGCCTATCCGTCTGATATTGAAAATGACCTGGCCCTTGCCCGGAAAATCGGGACAAATGCTGTGTTTTTACCGGAAAAATCACATATTTATCCGGAAAATTTCCAGACAGAGGTGTCCTTGTCCCGTCTGCCTGCTTTTCTGTGCGGCCGGTCCCGGCCAATCCATTTTGCTGGAGTGGCCACGGTTGTTACCAAGCTGTTCAATATTGTCATGCCGGATATTGCAGTGTTCGGACAGAAGGATTACCAGCAGCTGCAGATCATCCGCCAGTTGACAGCAGACCTGGATTTTGACATTGAGATTGTGGCCGGCAGCATTGTCCGGGAGCCTGACGGACTGGCCATGAGTTCGCGCAATGCTTACCTGACCCCATCCCAGAGAAATGCTGCACGCAGTCTTTATGCGGCACTGTCTCTGGCAGAAAAAATGGTGGCGGACGGAGAAAAAAACCCAGCGATTCTTCAACAGAAAATGGGTGAATTGATCAGCAGTTTTGAGCAGACAGCAGTCGAGTATATTGCAATCTGTGACCCTGAAACCCTTGAGCCGCTGTCGGTCATCCAAAACAGGTTTCTTCTGGCCCTTGCGGTAAAAGTCGGCACCACCCGTCTGATTGATAACGCGGTTATGGATCTGCCACAATAATTACCCGGCATTCTTTTAAAAAGGTGTGACGCTCTGTGGTTTTCTCCAGCAGAGAGTAGTCTGGCATGCTGATGACTACTGCAGATGGGTGTTCTTGTGACATTCTCAACCCCTTGAAAACCAGGGGGCTGTTTCCGATCCGGGGATGCGCAGTGGCGGTTTCCATATCGCAGGCATAGGTGCACACTCCGTTTTTGACTGCAAAGTCTCTGCTGATGAACGCTGCTGAATAGATATCATGGCCTTGTTCGCTGATGATTCGCGGATTGAGCACCGGTTTCAGGTCAAGGCCGCGGGCATCAATGATCAGGCCGGTATGAACCGGATGATTCTGATTTTCAGAAAGATTTTTGGGAGGGGTTGGATTGATTTTCGGAATCTGCCGGATCTCTTCGGGCAGAACCAGCTGTAAAAATCCACCCAGCATACTGGCTGTGATCTGGATTTCCAGCGCAAGTCCTGACGTGTAATACTGACGCACAACCGTGGCATCTCTGGCGGTTTTTTCAATCCCGGCCAGAATGGTGTCATTGCTGCCTGCAGAGGCTTCAACCGTGACGTCCGGTTCTATGTGAATCTGTTTGAGAATACGGATCAGGTGACGGCTGGCATCTGCTCTTGCCGCTCCTGGGATGGATTCAATGGATGCCGGTCTGGTATCTTGTGGAACAGCGTTTCCAGTGGCGGTAACCGTTCCGGTTGTCCAGTTGATGGTTCCGTTTTCAAGCGGGGTGATGCAGTGATGGCTATCCTGGAAAAAGGGGTCTGCAACAGCTGTCCAGGCAACCGTTAACACAGCTGCCCCTGCCAACAGGCAGCACAGCGCCTCTGTGAGTCTGCTATGCACAGAACGCAGGATCATCTGATTTTTTCTTTAAAAATGTGTTTTCGATGAGGGTGGTGATGTCATCGGCGGCTTCAAGCGGAAATGTAGGGGCATGAGGCGCTGTAAGATCCGTGTCCGTCACAAAGGCGATCAGGCGTTTATGATTCAGGTCAATGGGATGGGCATGGCCGCTGTCTTTTCTGAAAATTTCGATTTTTGCCAGATCTGCGGACTTAAACCCCTCTGCCAGGATAATGTCCATGTCTCCGAGATACCGGTTCATCTGCTCCAGATAGATCGCTTCATCATCATCCTTGATCAACACCACCCGGTATGGTGCAATCACCAGGGTGGCAAGGGCTCCGGCCTGTTTGTGCCGCCAGCTGTCAGAGCCTGTTTTATCCATGTCAAACCCTTCATGGGTGTGCTTGACAGACCCCACCCGGTACCCTCTGCCGGTCAGGCCGGATATCAGTTTTTCAATCAGGGTGGTTTTTCCGGAATTTGATTTTCCGACAATTGTGATGATATGTGGTGGTGTTTTTTTCATTGATTCATATATCCCTTGGGGCGTTCATCATGCACCGATACTGGTGCTATAAATGTCTTTTCATCTTTATACCACAGATTTGTCAACAGCGGGCATACAAATTTTATTCCCAAGTGGCTGAATATGGCCATTTTGATACGGATTACAGCCTGGCAATAGCCTTGCCGGAGAATAAATACTCTTGACTTGGCGTGGTTTTTTTTTAATATGATAGGTATTCACAGTGGTGACCATCCAAAATTCGATAACATTTATAAAAGACAAGAGAATAAAATGACAAAGTATATTTATCAGTTCGGCCCCCACCAGACAGAAGGCGATGCTTCGCAGAAAAACCTCCTTGGCGGAAAAGGCGCAAACCTGGCAGAAATGGCCAGACTCGGCCTGCCGGTTCCTGCCGGGTTTACCATATCAACCGAGTGCTGCAACCATTATTTTGACATGGGACAGCAGTTTCCCCCCGGCCTGGAACAGGCGCTTGAAACCGCCATGCAGACCATTGAAAAACAGATGGGAATGGGATTTGGTGACCGGGATAATCCCTTGCTGGTCTCCTGCAGGTCCGGAGCCAGAAGTTCAATGCCCGGCATGATGGAAACCATATTGAATGTCGGTCTGTGCTCTGCCACCATTCCCGGGTTGATCAAAAAGACCGGCAATGAATGGTTTGTTTATGATGCCTATCGGCGCCTGATCATGATGTATTCGGATGTGGTCATGGAAAAGGCTGAGCAGATCAGGCCGGACGACGGCCTGGGCATCCGCCTTCACCTTGAAATGATGATGAACAATCTTAAAAACGATAAAGGATACGCCAACGATACCGATATTTCGGTTGACGACATGAAAGCCTTGTGTGACCGGTTTAAAAATAAAATCAAGGAATATTTAAAAGCGGATTTTCCTGATGATCCCAACGCCCAGCTTGTCGGTGCCATTGCCGCAGTTTTTAAGAGCTGGAACGGAAAACGGGCTGTTTCCTACCGCCGCATCGAGCATATTCCGGACAGTTGGGGCACGGCTGTAAATGTTCAAAGCATGGTGTTTGGAAACATGGGGGACACGTCTGCCACTGGTGTGGCGTTTACCCGGGATCCTGCCACCGGTGAAAACAAATTTTACGGAGAATGGCTGGTCAATGCCCAGGGCGAAGATGTGGTGGCGGGAACCCGGACACCCAACCCGTTGAATACCCAGACCCGGAATTCGCAGAATACCCACTTGCCGTCTCTTGAAGAAACCATGCCCGAGCTCTACAAACAGCTGTATGAGATCCGAAATCTTCTGGAGCGCCACTACAAGGATATGCAGGATATTGAATTTACCATCCAGGAAGGCCGGCTGTACATGCTCCAGTGCCGGGTGGGAAAACGGACAGCCACAGCCGCTCTGAACATGGCCATGGATATGCTGGACGAAGGCCTGATTGATGAAGCCACAATGGTTTGCAGGATTCCGCCTAAAAATCTGGATGATCTGCTTCATCCGGTGGTGGACCCGGATCATGAAAAAACGGCTGTTAAAATCGTGGAAGGGCTTCCTGCAGGTCCTGGCGGTGCCAGTGGCCAGATTGTATTTTCTTCGGAAGATGCGGTTAAATGGGCCAGGGCAGACAAGGATGTGATTCTGGTCAGAGAGGAGACCAACCCAGAAGATATCGAAGGCATGCGTGCGGCCAGGGCCATCCTGACGGCCAGGGGGGGGATGACCAGCCATGCCGCGCTGGTGGCAAGAGGCTGGGGAAAATGCTGCATTGTCGGGGCCGGCGCCCTGAGCATTGATGTGGAGAAAAAATGTTTCCGTGTGGGGACCCATGTGTTTAACGAAGGGGATTATATCACCCTGAACGGTACCCGGGGAGCAGTATATAAAGGCCAGCTGAAAATGAAGGACGCCCTGGAAAATCCGAAATTCAAAAAATTTATGGCCATTGCAGACAGCTACAGAACCATGAAGGTCCGAACCAATGCAGATACGCCGGATGATGCACAAAAAGCCCTTGAATTCGGAGCAGAAGGTATCGGGCTTTTCCGGACGGAACACATGTTTTATGGCGCTGATTCTGAAACCCCGCTGTTTCTTTTGCGAAAGATGATTCTCAGCAAAAGTTCTGAAGAGCGGCAGCATGCATTGGATGAGCTGTTTCCCTATGTCAGACAGGAGATTTCAGACACACTTGCAGTAATGGACGGCCTGCCGGTGACGCTTCGGCTTCTGGACCCGCCGCTGCACGAGTTTATTCCCCAGTCCAGAGAAAATCAGCTTGAAATTGCCACTGCCCTGCACATTGATCTTGAGGAGGTGATCAAGCGCGGAGAGCTGCTCAAAGAATCCAATCCCATGATCGGGCACCGGGGGGTTCGCCTGGGGATCACCTTTCCTGAAATCACCCGGATGCAGATTCAGGCAATTTTTGAAGCCAGCGCGGAATTGATCGCAAAGGGAAAACATCCCCGACCGGAAATCATGGTGCCGGTCACCTGTAATGAAGAAGAACTGGTGTTTGTCAAGCAGATTGCCGGT
>JAABSK010000065.1 GCA_011390435.1 Desulfobacteraceae bacterium
CTGTGACTTCAGACTGGACAGCGCTGCCTTTCATTGCCACAAGACAGCCGGACGAATTGATAAACGGCAGGGCCAGGCGTGTAAACACTGTCAGATCACTAAAGGCGCGACAAATCACCGCATCAAACTGCCCGGCGTACCGGCTGTCAGTTTGAAGATCTTCAGCCCGGCCGTGTACCGCATCAATGGTGTCAAGATGAAGCAGGCGAATCACCTGCTTTAGAAAGCTGACTTTTTTGGCTGAAGCGTCCAGAAGAAGGATGTTGAGCGAAGGCACCATTATTTTCAGTGGAATACCGGGAAATCCGCCGCCTGACCCAAGATCCATGATTGCCTGATCGCCGTGAAAAAGACCAGCCGCTGCAATGGAATCGATAATGTGTTTTTCAGCAACTGCCAGCGGATCTTTGATGGCGGTCAGATTGGTTTTTCTGTTCCAGATCAGCAGCTGGTCTGCGTGCTGTATCAACAGATCGATCTGCGCATCATCAACAGGAATATCCAGTTTTTCAGCCCCGGAACCGATGCGCTGTTTGATTTGATTGATGAGTTTTTGTGAAAAATGAAGCAAGATACCGAGTTTTTAATTGACAAATTAATGAGTTAAGTATAATATCCTGTGTTTTCATAACGCTAAAGACTATTTCGAAAATACACTAACAAAATCGTAATCGTTTAGCAATATAAAAAATGGCAATGCCTTTGGCAACCGGTGTTTCTACGGGTTTGTGCCAGGGCGGATTACATCTTGATAAGGATGATTTTAAAATGATCAGAGACCTGAAAAAAGTACGAAACATCGGAATCAGTGCCCATATTGATTCAGGAAAAACAACCCTGACCGAGCGCATTCTTTTCTATACCGACAGAATCCATAAAATCAATGAAGTCAGGGGAAAAGACGGTACCGGAGCCATCATGGATTCGATGGAGCTGGAACGGGAACGGGGCATCACCATTGCATCGGCTGCCACCTATTGTCAATGGGACAAGCATAATATCAATATTATAGACACACCCGGCCACGTGGACTTCACAGTGGAAGTGGAGCGCTCGCTGCGGGTGCTTGACGGCGTTGTCCTGATCCTGTGTTCTGTTTCCGGTGTTCAGTCCCAGTCCATCACCGTAGATCAGCAGATGAAACGGTATCATGTTCCCTGCATTGCCTTTGTCAACAAATGCGACCGCTCCGGAGCCAATCCGCTGAAAGTTGCCGGTCAGCTCAGAAACAAGCTGGGGCATAACTCTGTGATGATGCAGCTGCCGATTGGGCTGGAAGACAAGCATGAAGGAGTGATCGACCTTGTCGCCATGAAAGCGTATTTCTTTGAAGGTGACAACGGTGAAAAAATGGTCACCCGGGATATTCCTGAGGCTTACATGGAAGCGGCACTGTCCGCCAGGGAAGAGATGGTGGATGCGGTTTCTCTGTTTTCTGAAGAGCTCACTGATGCCATTCTCGAAGAAAAAGAGCTCACCGCGGAGATGATCATGGCAGCGGTACGGACCGGGACCATTGCCCGGGAAATGACCCCGGTATTTTTGGGATCAGCCTATAAAAACAAAGGGGTTCAGGCCCTGTTGAATGCGGTGATCGCTTACCTGCCATCTCCGCTGGACATTGAAAATGAAGCCATTGACATGGATAACAATGAAGAAACCGTTATTCTGGAAAGCAGTTTTGATAAGCCGACCGTAGCTCTGGCATTCAAGCTTGAAGACGGCCAATATGGCCAGCTGACCTATATCCGGGTTTATCAAGGGTGCATCAATAAAGGAGACACCCTTGTCAATTCAAGGGACGGGCGTAAATTCAAGGCGGGTCGTCTGATCCGGATGCACTCATCCCAGATGGAAGATGTGGATGCCATACCAGCCGGTCATATCGGTGCCATGTTCGGCATTGACTGCGCTTCCGGCGACACCTTTGTTTCACCCCAGATCAACTACTCTCTGCTGGCCATGCACATCATGGAGCCGGTCATTTCGCTTTCCATCGTTCCAAAAGACAACAAAGCCCAGATCAATATGTCCAAAGCCCTGAACCGGTTTACCAAAGAGGACCCGACATTTAAAACATATGTTGACCATGAAACCGGCGACACGATCATCCAGGGCATGGGTGAACTTCATCTGGAAGTATATGTAGAGCGGATGAAACGCGAATACGGTGCCGAGGTAACAACAGGCCAGCCCCGGGTTGCTTACAGGGAAACCATTACTCAAAAAGCCCTTTTCAATTACACCCATAAAAAACAGACCGGTGGTGCCGGTCAGTTCGGCCGCGTATCCGGCTTTATCGAACCGTGTGAAGAGGAATTTGAATTTGTCAACAAGGTTACCGGTGGAAGAATTCCCACCCAGTACATTCCTGCCTGTGAACAGGGGTTTCTTGCCTGCATGGACAAAGGACCCAAGCTGGAATTCCCGGTCACCGGTATAAAGGTTACCCTGGAAGACGGTGCCTACCATGCAGTTGACTCTTCTGAAATGGCCTTTAAAGCGGCAGCACGAGGTGCCTTTCTTGAAGCATATGCAAAAGCAAAACCTGTGATTAAAGAACCGATCATGAAAGTGGTCATTGAAACCCCAAATGAATTCCAGGGGGCATGCATGGGATTGATCAATCAAAGAAGGGGAATTATTCAAGGCAGTCAGGAAGAAGGGGTGATGTCAGTGGTTGAATCCCAGGTTCCCTTGTCAGATATGTTTGGTTTTTCCACCATACTGCGCTCTGCCACACAGGGGAAAGCTCAGTTTTCAATGGAGTTTTCAAGTTACAAACAGGTTCCGCAATCCGTGTCTGAAGAAATTGCGCGAAAAAAACTTGAAGAAAAATCAGCAAGCAAATAAGATGCGTATATAAAATCAAGAGAGGACATATGCTAAAAAAAGATCTCATTTCCAAAAGCCCGGTGTCAAAAACCATTGGGGTTGAAAACGTCACCGACGGCAGATTCGGTGCAGTGCTGTCCAGGGCCGGGGTTGGAAAAACCTGCTTTCTGGTCCAGATTGCCCTGACTCAGCTCCTGAAAGACGAAAAAATCCTGCACGTCAGCCTTGATGATGCCATGGATAAAATTAATCTCAGATACAAAGAAGGCTATACCAACCTGATTGATTATGTCGGTTATATCGATCCGCAAAAAGCGCTCCGACTGTGGGAGGATATTGAGCCCAACAAGGTGGGGATCAGCTACACTGACGCCTCCTTTGATACCGCCAAAATCAAGGACTATCTCAAAAGCTTTAAAAAAGCGGATCTGCCGCTGCCTGCCATGATCATTATTGACGGGCTGGATTTTGACACTGATTTGACCGGGGTTTTGACGGATCTGGAAAACCTGAACAAAGATTTTTCCGTTTTCTTCTGGCTTTCCATGAAAATCCACCGGGAAGAAACGTTGTGTGAAGATGGATTTCCCATCCAGCTTGAAACGCACAAAGACCGGTTTGAAAAAGCAGTCATGCTTCAGCCTGTAGAAGACAGGGTTGAAGCGATCATCCTGAAAGACGGGGTTCGGACCAACCAGAAACATCAGCTCAATCCTGCCAGCATGATGGTGGTTGACGAAAATTAAAAACCAGATTTTTGATCGGACAATTCAGGCCGGAGCAGCTGTTGAACAGCTGCTCCGGCCTTTTTTATCACCCCTTTGGGCGGTCCGGTGATATCCACTGGCGGATAAAGTTTTCAATGGCGTTGTAGACCCTTTCCACACCGTCTCCTAGAAGAATACCGTGCCGGTCATAATCAAAGATGTAATACTCCTTGATTTGTGCCCCGATACCCTCAAACAGTTTCAACGTACCCTTGGGATTGACCACGGGATCTTTTCTGGACTGTACCACCAGGGTGGGGATTGTGATGGTTTTGAGTTTTGGTTCCAGCTGTTCCATCAGTTTTTCAAGCTGGCGGATACCTGCAATTGGATTTCTGACATAATTAATATGCGGGTTTTCAGGTGTATTGGTAATAAATTCCTTGGCAATGGTCTCCAGATGGATTCGCTTGATCATTGAATTCCATGCATCCACTGCCGGGACAAAATAGGCACCCAGATCCTGCAGGCGCATGGGAGGAGCCACAGCAAAAACAGCCTCTACAGCGTCAACCCGGGTCGACAGGTCCAGTGCCAGACCCGCACCGGTGGAAAAACCGCCGATAATGATTTTTTCACAGGTATGTCGCAAAATCACATATCCCTCTTCAACTGATTCCACCCAGTGATCATACCGGGTTTTCGCCAGGTCTTCCGGGGTGGTGCCATGGCCTTTCAACCGCGGGGCATAAACGGTAAATCCCTTCTCATAAAGATACTGGGCAAAAGCCTCCATTTCCCTGGGTGCTGCCATGTAGCCGTGGATCAGCAGAATTCCAACAGCTGCGCCGTGGTTACGCAGGAACACAGGGCGGCCAATGCGCCTCTTTTTGGATTCTCCCTCAATATAATACTGTTTATAATCATTGGAAAAATCCACCGCCACCTTTTCCATGATCTTTTCTCTGACCAGTGCTTGAATGGATGATTCCGGCAGATTGGCAACCTGCTTGAAAAACTGCTCAACCTTCCGGAGAGGTTCAACCTCATTGGCCATGACCATCAATGGATTTTCAAGCCGGATGGTATGAAACCCGGAACTGGATACAAACCGGGTCTGGTCCTTGAAAATTTTATCTCCTTGTATCTGGACCACCTGTGTGTCCTGGGCAATTTTAAAAAAATCTGAAAACCGCTGAAACCGGTCGTCGGTTAAAAGATGGGTCTGATTTTTAAAAAAAAGCTCAGACACATAATACTCCCGGTTATGGACCAGCCATGAAATTGCATAAAACACCTTGCATTTGAATTCATAAAGATCAATTCCCTGGGACCGGTAGGGGAAATGTTTCAGGATGCAGGCCAGTACATGATCATAATTCAGGCAGGTCATGTCATACACTGCTGCCATGTATCTTTCCATGATATCAATGGATTTTTCCCTGAAAATCTGTTTGGAACTGATATCCTCTTCAAACCGGATAGTGCGTTTGACCGCCAGCATACTTTCGATATACGGATCAGCCAGATACGGACGGATCTCAACAGGCCTGCCGAAACGGATGGTAATATCCACTCCGGAGAACAAGATGGCTCCTTCAGTCATCAATTCATCCATTACCCTTTTGGAAGGGGTTTTCATGACCAGTTTCGCCATTCGGCTCAATGGATTTTCCCTGGGGCGGGCCGGATAATAAGTGATGTTCACCGGCACGATATAGGTCTGCCCGTTTAAAACCGCTTCAACATCCTGGATCTCAAGGGTTTGAACCAAATGATCAAACGCCTTTTCCCGGCTCTGCTCCAGGCGTCTGAGACGTTCGCGGTAAAATGCACATCTCAAAGCAAGAACGGCTGCACCGGTGTGGGGTCTGCGGGCCGGGCCCTCTTCCTGAAGTGAAAACTGATCTCTTCTGATCAGTTTTTTGCTCTTCACCATCATGCCTTCGGGAAAGATAATCCATTGAACGTTTCCGGGCAGAAGCGTCTTCAATATCAGCATGTCCCGATTGGGATCTTTTGTGGACACCCCGCCCAGGTTGGTTAAAACCCCCCTGAGCATGGGCACATCAAACAATTCTGCCGCAGCAAGGGACCAGACATCTTTTCCAGTAATATTATGAATATGGTATGGCAGGAAAATGGTTTCAATCCGGGTAAAATGATTGGCGGTGAAAATAACAGATCCCTTGGGAATGTTTTCCGTTCCTGATATTTTGATATTTGCCTTTGAAAACCCTGAAAAAGTTTTAAGGGTATAGTTGGACAGCTCAAATGCAAACCGGTTCATGCGCAGCTCCTTGAAAACAGGATGATTCATCTGTTCTGGCTATTTTACACAAGCGGCCTTGAAATGGAAGTTATTTTGTAATTTGCGATCATTATTGTGAATCTGTTGAACTTGTTGTATAAACAAGCTGGAAAAAAAAGATTATACAAAACATTTGGAGGTACGGATTGTATTCTAAAATCGTTATCCTTGATTTCCCACCGGAAGTTGCCCAAAAAGCACTGGTGTGCCAGCTGACAAAACAATTTGATCTGTTGTTTAACATTCTTCAGGCCAAAATATCCAATAAAAAAGAGGGATATATGGTCATTGAAATTCTTTCTCCTTCCCGCCCAGCCTTTAATAAGGGGGTGGCTTTTCTGAAAGATCAAGGCGTGTCGGTCTCCAGTCCTGAACACCAGATCTATAAGGACGAAGAGATCTGTACCCACTGCGGTGCCTGTACAGCGGTGTGTCCAACAGACGCCCTGTACATCAAGCGGCCGGAAATGGAAGTCATTTTTGACAAAGACAAGTGCAGCGTGTGCGAACTCTGTCTTGTAACCTGCCCCACCCGTGCCATGGGTCTGTTTTCAGCAGAGCGTCAAAAAGTCATTTAAATGCCATCTGTCTGTATTGCCATTGCCGTAAGCGGAGGAGTGGACTCCCTGGTGGCTGCATACCTTTTAAAACAGCAGTACCGCAATGTTTTTGGTATTCATTTTGTGACAGGATATGAAAAACACCCAATGGATACCAAACGCCTTGAAAAACAGCTCAATATACCTGTCACCTGTATTGATCTCAAAACGGAATTCCAGCACCAGGTGATTGATTATCTTGTAAAAACCTATCTTGATGGAAAGACGCCCAACCCCTGCCTGATCTGCAACCGCACCATCAAATTCGGCGCCCTGCTCAAGCGGGCAAAACAGATGGGAGCAGATGTCCTTGCCACCGGCCATTATGCAACGGTTGTCAATCACTACAGTTTTCCCGGCCGCCCGGATGAACCCGCCTATATCAAAAAGGGCCATGACCGAATAAAGGATCAGAGCTATTTTTTGTCATGGCTCTCCCATGAGCAGTTAAGCCACATCCTCTTCCCCCTTTCCGGCATGACCAAAGATCAGGTCAGGGCACTGGCTGCATCCAAAAACCTGGTGCCGACCCAGCCGTCTGAAAGCCAGGATATCTGTTTTGTTCACGGCCGCAAACTGTCACAGTTTATTACAGATCATCAGCAGATTCAGCCGGCACCCGGGCATATTATCGACATGGATGGAAAAATTATCGGGCGACACACAGGCCTGCACCAGTTTACGATCGGACAACGCCGCGGCATCAACTGTCCGTCCAGCGAACCTTTTTATGTAAAATCCATTGATCCTGGCACCAACACCCTTCAGGTCTGTTTTAAAAAAGATCTGACCTGCAGCCGGTTCACGGTTTATCCGGTTCACTGGAATTATCCTGTTGCGGCTCCGGTTGATGAAATGACCGTTAAGATCCGATACAGCCATCCGCAGGTTCCGGCCCGACTGATCATGGAAGATCAAGTTGGAATCGTTACACTCCAGGAGCCGCAGAATGCCGTTACCCCGGGCCAGGCAGCGGTTTTTTATCGAAAAGACAGGCTGCTGGGTGCAGGAATCATTCAATGAAAACATTTTTTATTAAAACACTGGGATGCAAAGTCAACCAGTTTGAGAGCG
This sequence comes from Desulfobacteraceae bacterium, assembly GCA_011390435.1. Next base: position 7,527 of record JAABSK010000065.1, read on the forward strand.
ATGGCATCAGCCTGGGCCTTGAAAAAAAAGGATGGGCCCGATCAAAGACGTCCCTGAATGCAGACGTAGTGATCATCAACACCTGCGGGGTCACTGGAAAAGCCGGTATGCAGTCCAGACAGGCCATCAGAAAACTGGCACGGGACAACCCCCGCGCAACAATCCTGGTCACCGGGTGCCATGCCCAGACCGATCCGGATCAAATCCGCTCGATAAAGGAAGTGGATCAGATTATCGGCAATACAGACAAATCCAGTATTGCCGATCGAATTACCGATATATGTGCTTCAGAAACCCCCCTGCCCTTCTCCCATCCGTCCCGTGGAAAAACAAACCGGTTCCTGGATTTTGAAACAACCGTTAAAGGCCGGATGACCCGGGCCTACCTGAAAATACAGGATGGATGTAACGCCTTTTGTTCCTATTGCATTGTTCCCTATGCCAGAGGATCTTCGGTCAGCATGCCGGAAGAAACCGTTTTCAGGCATTTGCAAAACCTTTGTCAGGATGGATACAAAGAGGTAATTCTAACCGGCATCCATATTGGCATGTATGGCCTGGAAATGGCACCCCGTTCTTCTCTGCTCGCACTTCTGGAAAAGATAAATCGTGACCGGCCGGTACACCGGATCAGGCTCAGTTCCATCGAACCTGGTGAAATCAGTACCGGCATTATTCAACTGGCCCGGCCTGGGAATATACTGTGCGACCACTTTCACATCCCCCTGCAGTCAGGAGATGATGAAATTTTAAAACAGATGCGTCGCCCCTATGACCGTGCGCTGTTTTCAGAGATCGTCCATAAAATTTCACACGAGCTTCCCCATGCCTGCATCGGGGTTGATACCCTGATCGGATTTCCAGGCGAGACAGACCACCAGTTTGACAATACATACAAGCTCATTGAACAGCTGCCCATTGCCTATCTCCATGTTTTCCCCTTTTCCGCCAGAAAGAAAACAGCTGCCTACCACTATACACCCAAAGTTGATTCAGACCGGATCAAGGAACGGTGTGCACGGATGCGGGAACTGGGCCAGCAGAAGCGTCAGGCATTTATCATGGCCAATATGGGCAGACGCCTGGAAGCAGTTGTCCAGCATGCACCTGCCACCAGATCCGGACATGTGAAAGCGGTTACCAGAAATTATTTGACAATATTGCTGAAAAAAAAAGAGGCACTGCCGGGAACGGTCATTCACGTGGTTCCAAAGCAGTGTGACAAAACCCAGGTCATCTTCGGCAGATGTGCAGACAGCAGCGACCCGGCTTAAATTCCCCGCTCTTTCCGGATGTGATCGTAGGCTTCCTGTATCTCCTTGAATTTATCATTGGCAAATGTGATGAACTCTTCGGGAAGTCCTTTGGCCTGTATTTTATCCGGATGGTATTCTGTCACCAGTTTGCGGTACTGCTTTTTAATCTCTTCATTGGACGCGGTTTCATCGCATTTGAGCACAGCATAGTAACGGTTGACCTGTTTGGCATATTTTGATTTCAGGCGGGCATAGTCTGTGTCTGAATATCTGAAAATCCGCGCAGCTGACAAGAGCATCTGTTCTTCTTCCGGTGATATTGCGCCGTCAGATGCAGAGACCCGCAGCAGAATATCCATCATCAGTTCAAGAATATGCGGCTGCATATTGAATACCGCATAAAACTGCTGTGCAAACCCATCAAACGATTCACCGGAACTCACTGCATGTCGGAAAATATTGATGGCGGTCTGCTGGCTGGAATGGTCCAGCTGAAGATCATTTTTCATGAACCGCTCAATAGCGTCGATCTCCTGATTATTGACGGTGCCGTCTGCCTTGGAGATTTTGGCCAGCATGGAGAATGCCGCTGTAAAAAACACCAGCTGGGATTGTTCATTGGATGACAGGCGTTCAGCATTTCCCGGCTGTGATGACAGATATGCATTTTCTTTTTTATCGACAAACGTATGGCCAAAGGCCGCTCCGGCCACAGCTCCCAGGGGGCCGCCAAGAGCAAATCCAATGGTGCCACCGATCATTTTACCCAACCAGCTCATAAATTATCCTCATGAAATAAAAATCAAAACCCTTGTGTCCTTTTTTTAAAGATTATATATAAACATAAAAGCCTGTGGCGTCAAACAGATAACCTTAGAAACCCAAAAAGCGTATGCTGCTTAAAAAAATAATTGGACTGCTGATCATTTTTCTGAACGTTGCCGGTGTTGGTTTTTTAATCTTTCTGCTGATCACACTGCTTCAGGAAAAATTTTTATCCCAAAGCACAGAGAGCCGCCCTGAAAAACCTCTGGCCCAGACGGAAAAACCAGCCCCTGCAATTAAAAATGATGATATTGTTACAGATGAGGATGACCTGCTCAAGGATATGGATTTATCAGATCTGGACAATCTCAACCTGGATGATTTTGACTGAGGAGGAAAAATGATACGATTGTTATATTTGTCAATCATATTGATGGCCTGTATCATGCTTTCCGGCTGCGGAGCAGCCGTTGTCGGCGGAGCAGCCTATGGTGGATATAAAGGCGCCACCGATCAGCGAACCATTGGAACAATGTTTGATGACTCTGTTTTGGCCACAAAGGTAAAGAGCAAAATGATATCTGACGAATTTGTCAAAGCCCGCCATGTTGATGTGGATGTGCTGAATGGAGTGGTTTATCTTATCGGTGTTGTGGAATCCGAATCTCAGAAACGGATGGCCGCAGATATCGCAAGAGGCGTTGACGGGGTCCGGGATGTTGAAAATCAGTTAATCGTCGGCAGTACATCTGCCGGACAGGTATTGAACGACACGATCCTGAGCAGTAAAATAAAGGCTGAACTGATCAAGGCTTCGGGTGTCCGTTCGAACAATATTGATGTGGATACCATCAACAACCGGGTCACTCTGACCGGTATGCTGAAATCCCAGGCCCAGAAAGATACGGTTTTATCCATTGTTCAAAAGGTTACAGGAGATCGTCAGATTGTTGACAACCTGACGATCAACAATTAAACAGTATGGAACTAAACAGTATGGACCAATTTGACGTCATCGTTATCGGCACCGGCACTGCCGGGCAGACAGCTGCTTTTGATCTGGCAGCAGAAGGCTATCGTGTGGCTGTTGCCGAAAACAGTCCAACACCTGGTGGTGTGTGCGCATTGCAGGGATGCCAGGCAAAAAAATGGTTCTATGAAACCATGGAAACTGTGGGCCGCAGCCGACACTTGCTGGGAAAAGGCATTACAGAACCACCCGGGATCAGCTGGAATCAGATACAAACACAAAAAAGCAAATTCACTTCCAAAATCCCGGAAACAACCATCACCGGCCTGAAAGACAGTGACATCACCTATATTCCTGGCCAGGCCCGATTCATTGATGCCAGAACCCTGCGCATCGGCACCACTGTTTACAAAACCCGCTATGTGATTATCGCTTCCGGCGCCAGCCCCATGAGCCTGCCCATTAAAGGGGCGCAGCATCTCATCACCAGTGATGACTTTCTTGACCTGACAGCCCTGCCCCGGCGCATCGCCTTTATCGGCGGAGGCTTCATTTCGTTTGAATTTGCCCATTTTGCAGCGCGTCTCGGAAGCAGTAGCGGAGAGGTCCATATCCTTGAAGCGGCTGACCGGCCTTTGAGCCCTTTTGATAAAGATATGGTGGAACAACTGATCAAAGCCTCTGAAGATGATGGCATCCATGTCCATACCAGTATTTCCATTTCAGGTGTAACCCAAAAGGATTCCGGGTATACCATTGATTTTGCATCCGGGCCGTCACTTGAGGTAGACCTGGTGGTCAATGGTGCCGGACGGGCACCCAATATTGACCAACTTCAGTTGGAAAATGCCGGAGTCACTGCCTCTAAAAAAGGGATCTCTGTGGATTCTTCCATGAGAACCTCGGTTCCTGCTGTTTTTGCCGTGGGTGACTGTGTTCAGACGGTAATGCTTGCCAGGGTAGCAGACAAAGAAGCCCATGTGGCAGCCCGGGCCATCATTGCCCTGGAAAAAAACACGGAACTTCCGGTTATGGACTATACAGCAGTACCTGCGGTGCTTTTCACGTATCCTCAATTAGGAATGGTGGGCAAAACTGAAGCGACACTTCAGCAGGAAAAAATCCCATACCGGAAAAGTTATGATACAGATCTGAACTGGCCCACCTACCAACGGATCGGCATGAAACATGCCGCCTATAAAATTCTGGTGGATGAAAACGACTGTGTTCTGGGTGCCC
>JAABSK010000066.1 GCA_011390435.1 Desulfobacteraceae bacterium
GATCTCATTTTTTCTGGACAGCGGAGAAACTTCCACAGGATATCCAGTGATAAATGTCGGCTGAATCAGTTTGGGTTCCACCAGCACATCAAACAGCTTGGTCAGAATTTTGCCGTGGCGGTCTTTTTTGGTAATCTGAATGTGCTGCTGTTCTGCGAATCCCAGAAGCGCTTCTGTACTCGTGAGCATCTCCGGATCAAGCCCGCCGATGCGGATCAGTGAATCCGTCATGGAGAGCCGCTGCCATCCGGTTTCAAAGTCGATCTGATCGCCCTGGTAGTCAATCCGGGTGGCACCGCAAACAGTTTTAACAATGGATGTAAACATTTTCTGGGTGAGATCCATGAGATCTTCATAATTTGCATACGCCTGATAAAATTCCACCATGGTGAATTCAGGGTTGTGCCGGGTGGAGACCCCTTCATTTCGAAAGTTGCGATTGATTTCAAAAACCTTTTCAAATCCACCAACAACCAGGCGTTTAAGATACAGTTCCGGAGCGATTCGTAAAAACAACTCCATTCCCAGTGCATTATGCCAGGTTTTAAACGGCGTTGCTTCGGCACCGCCTGCAAGCGGCTGCATCATGGGGGTTTCAACCTCCATGAACCCGTTTTCTTCAAAAAATTTACGCATCTGAGCCACAATCTGGCTTCGCTTCAGAAAAATCTGCCGGGTCTGTTCATTCATGATCAGGTCAAGATACCGTTGACGGTAACGTTTTTCCGGATCTTTCAAACCATGAAATTTTTCCGGCAACGGCCGGACCGCTTTGGACACCAGCTTGAATTCAAGGGCCAGAAGGGTCCATTCTCCGGTCCGTGTCTGAAACAGGGGCCCTGAAACACCGATAAAATCACCGATATCCAGCCGCTTGAATAATGCATAGGCAGCATCACCCACCCTGTCTTTCTGGAGATAGGCCTGGAGATTGTCTGTACCGTCCTTGAAACGGATAAAAGAGGACTTTCCCATTTTGTTGACAGCCATCATCCGGCCGGCCATCTGGAATTGTTCGCCATCTTCTCCCAGACGGTCAGGATGGTCTGTAATTTGCGTCTTCAACTCCCGGATGGTGCAGGAAGGTTTAAAATCATTCGGGTACAGTGCAATCCCGTCGTTTTTCAATTCATTGATCTTGTCTTTTCGAAGCTGAATCAGCCTGCTTTCTTTATCCATGATTTTTTTTCACAGCCTTTATGGTTTACAGTGCGATCACCGTCAGATTCATATTTATAAAACACAATTAAATAGCCTAGTTTACGTAAAATTGTCAAGATGTTGATTTTCAGTGATTTCTGTCATGAACCGGTTTTTTTAAACTTCCAGACGCATTGGCCGCGACTTTTGATTCAAAAGATGCTAATTAAAATCTTACAGATTACCCGGAGCCGGTTCTGCCGGGTCTGACACTTGTAAACGCAATAGAGAAGCGAAAAATGAATTTAAATACAGAATCTCTGCTGGATTTTATTGCCGGAATATCACCCAATCGGTATTTTCAGGCGGTTTTGATCATGGTTTTCTTCATTTTTACGGCATGGGTTGTCGATCTGATGATCAACCGGATCTTGAAAAAATGGATGAATCGAACCCAGATCAAATTTGATGATCATCTGCTGGAGATCCTTCACAAACCTGTCTTTATCACCATTGTACTTTTCGGCCTTGCCCTGGGAACAGAGCAGCTGGCGTTTAAGGCATCGGTCAGCACCTTTACCATCAATATGCTCAAAACCATTGCTATTTTTTTCTGGGCCCTTGCCCTGACCCGGATCCTTAGATTGCTGCTGGATCTGGTCAGTCGGGACGACAGCCGATTCAAACTGGTTCAGGGGCGCACCCTTCCCTTATTTAACAATTTACTGCTGCTGCTGGTGGCTGGATTGTCCGTGTATGCGGTTTTTCTGGTATGGAATATTGATCTGACCGCCTGGATTGCCTCTGCCGGGATTCTTGGTCTGGCCATCTCTTTTGCTGCAAAAGATACCCTGGCCAATCTTGTCTCTGGGGTTTTTATCATGGCAGATGCGCCGTACAAACTGGGTGACTTTATCGTACTGGATTCCGGAGAGCGCGGTGTGGTCAGAAGTATTGGTATTCGCAGCACGCGTCTGTTGACAAGAGATGATGTGGAGATCACGGTTCCCAATTCCATCATGGGGAATACAAAAGTGATCAATGAGGCCGGCGGCCGTCACGAAAAATTTCGCATACGGGTAAAGGTTGGAGTGGCATATGGATCAGATATTGACAAAGTTCATGAAATTCTGCTGGATGTTGCCAACGGGCTTCCCGGTATCTGCCGGAACCCTGCCCCCCGTGTCCGGTTCCGTGCCTTTGGCGATTCCAGCCTGGATCATGAACTGCTCTGCTGGGTGAACAAACCGGTTTTAAGGGGCAAAACGCTGCACCAGCTGAATACAGCCGTGTACAAGCGGTTTACTGCAGAAAATATTCAGATTCCCTTTCCCCAGCGGGATGTGCACATCATCAGAAAATCCGGGTGATTTTATCAATATATATTATTGCACAATCAGTTGATTTAAGATAACATTCCTGCATGCTGAATCAACTTCAACTGGATAACATCGACAAAGTGATTGTCGGCAACCTTATTCATGCCGGTATCGACCATGTGATCTTCATGGACATGGCAGGAAATACCATTGCCAAACATGATAACGGAAGTACGCAACTGGATGCCACAGCGTTTGCAGCTCTTGCTGCAGGAAATTTTGCAGCAGTTGATGCGATGGCCAAGCTGGTAGGAGAATCTGAGTTCTCGCTTTTGTTTCACAAAGGGGAAGAATCCAGCATCCATTTCAGCAAAGTCACGGAAGATACTCTGTTGATTGCCATGTTTAACAAGACCACCTCTTTGGGACTTGTCAGGCTGAAAGTGGCTCAGACCATTGAACAGATCCATCAGATTCTTGCAGATGACACGACAGCCATTGGATAAATGGCAGGCTTATTTTACCAGATTCAATTGATATTGGGAGATCCGGATTGGCGCTCATCAATGTAAAAACCAGGGAAGTCCAGATTAAAATCGTGTATTACGGTCCTGGAAGAGGCGGTAAAACAACCAACCTTGAATATATCAATAAAAAATACCGGAACCAGATCAAAACTGAAATGGTCAGCCTGAAAACCCAGGACGACCGGACCCTCTTTTTTGATTTTCTGCCGTTTGACGTAGGCCAGATCAAAGGATTTGATGTGACCATACAATTATATACAGTTCCCGGCCAGGTCAAATACAATGCAACACGGCGACTGGTTCTCAGAGGGGTTGACGGTATTGTCTTTGTGGCAGATGTCCAGAGTGCCCAGCGCAAAAAAAACATTGAATCATTAAACCAGCTGTATGAAAACCTTGAAACGTACCGTCTGGACCTGTTTAAAATGCCGCTGGTCATGCAGTACAATAAGATTGATCTCAAAAAAACCGACATTCCCATCCTGCCGTCATCAGTGATGCAAAAAGATTTGAACAGCCGTTTGCGCGCGCCCGCATTTGAAGCCAGTGCGCTGAGTGGCGGAAATGTCATTCCCACGCTGAAAAAAATCATATCCATGACCCTGGCTTCCATTCAGGATCAATTGTTTTAAGGAGGTTGACTTGAAAAGCGCTGCAGACTTGAACGATATCGTAAAAAAACTTGATGGACAGCTGACCCCTGAAAAATTAACCGATTTTACAAAAGGGATTACCCGGTTTCCGGCAGATGCGCAGCAGCTTCCTTCATACCTGACCCCGCTGTTGAAAATGTTACAGGCCCTGTCCCGGTATCTTATTGCCAAAGAGAACGAAGCCCATGCAGATACACCGCAGCTTTTAAAATCAATTGCGGATCAGACCCGGACGCTGCTTGAAACACCGGACATCGCGCCTGAAAAAGCCAAAAAAATCGTATCAGAGCAGATCCGTGACTACAGACTGTTCCAGCAGGCCGTCAAATCATCCGCCGTCATTCAGGGCCAGGATCTGGAAAACCTGAAAGCAGTGATCCTGGCAATGGACTGGGAAATCTCCGATACCACACTTCAGAATTTTGAAGCGGTTGTCAACCCGCTTCTGGTGAAGACCCGAAACCATAAAACCGTACATCTGTTTTTGAAACTGATGTTTCATACCGGCAAATATATCGGCATACAACAGGCAGATGCACCGGCTGATTCAATTGCTGTGCTGCATGAGTTTTTTGACCATTTTCAGCAGATCGTTCAAACTAACGAGATGGGCCAGGCAGAAAAGAGGCAGCTGCTGGAAAAAGATATTCAGCGTTTTCATGAGTTGAAACGTGCAGGAGGAGACCACCTGTCATCCACGGAACCAGATGATGTGCTGCCGGCATTGTCCCATGTCAGATCAACCGGGGCTGAATCATCTGACACAGATATTCCCCTGACACGAATATCAGAGATCGAAGCCTCTTTTGATGAACTACTCACACCAGCTCCGGCCTCAAGCACGCCATCAGATCATCCCCAACGGGATATCATGGATGATCTGTTCAGTGTAAAGGAATCTCCAGCTGATGAACTGCTGGATGCCATTCACCTGATGGAAGTTCAAGGCACGCATGGCGATGCCCAGGCTGTAAAAATGCTTGATGAATCTGAACGGTTTCAAAAAGCAGGTATGAAAAATTTTATGACCCAGAAAAAAGATGCCAAGCCCATTCCCGAGATCAGCAGCCGCCTGGATGAATTTTTCAACCAGGGCGTACCGGAAAAAGAGGAATCCGAGCCTGTTGACGATACCCTGCCCCGTCTGGATCCCTCAGACAGCATTGTTCCCTTTGATTCCGGGGATGAATTTGACCCTGAAGATGAATCTGATGACGATGTCGATTCGGTGCAAGTGACAGATACACAACAGATGAACAAAAGTGCTGACACAATTTTAAACCGCCTGGAGACGGCTGTTACATCGACTGAATCTTCTCTTGCAGATCAGGATCTCAGTGAGATTGACAGGGATATTCAACTGCTTAAAAAACTCTGGCAGGATGATGTGGTTAAACATCGCCTGCTGGATTTGATATCCGCTGCCCTGAAACAGACCGGATCATGCCATACAGATGAGCAGACCCAGGAAAGTCAATCTCAGACAGATTCTTCTGTCCCAACCGGCGGTATCTGGAAAACCATCAAATCTTTTTTTTCCAGTTAGTGCCATGACAGACAAGGCGATTGTGTTTTGTGAAGAATGCAGCCAGAAAAATCAGGTGGCTCCGGATCAGTGCGAAGATGAAAAAGTACGGTTTGTCTGTCTGTCCTGCGGTTTCCACAACGCCATCACTTTAAGCGATAAAAAAAGAGATGGATCTGACAGCATCCGTTCGTTTGTTCGAAAGCTGGCATCAACCCGGCACGTGGTGGGTGCATTTGCCTTTCACCTGCAAAAAGGGATCATTGAGTCGTCAATGCCAGACCCATTGAATTCTTCTGACCTGGCTGCGCTGGGAGAGCTTCTGTCCAGAAACATCCTGGCATGCTCCGCATATTTTCCTGATCTTGAACAGATGATGATCGGTATTCCCCAGCGTCATATCCTTGTAAAATTTATTCAAACAGAGTTGTTGATCATCTGTATCAGCCGGACACAAACCGCCATGGAAAAACTGGCTGCTGTGATTGATGATTTGCTGCCGGCAGATCCTGGCTGTTTTGAGGAAAACAGGCCATGATCTGCATTGATGATATCGTGAAAATTGCGGACGTTCCCGGTGTCGCAGGATATATCCTTGTTTCCCCTGATGGCAAAAGCGCAGCACACAATGCCGTTATCGATCCTGAAACCCTGGCACACATCATCTCTGCCTGTATTCAAAACACCCTGAGCTTTGCCGGATCAGGGTTGAATTTTATCTGCTTTTCCCGTAAAAACAATCAAAGCATGTATCTTTTTCCTGTCGGCAGGTATTGCCTTGGAGTGATAAAAGAAACACAGGCGCAGCATCACGCATTTATAAAGCAGATTATTGAGTTTTTAAATCATCTGGTCACGCACAGCGATTTTACATCAAACAGGAGGAATGGATGACAGCTCAGACCATTATTCAGATTTTCACCCTTGTGATTTACCTGATCATTATTTTTGTTTTTAACAAAGCCCGGATAAAGTATGCCGGCGGAAAAGTGGGCAAGGTTATCAATCTGATACTGGTAACGGCCTGTCTTTTGTTTGTTGCGGATTATGTTGTGATTTTTGATGATTTTATTCAGACCGACGTACTTGATATTGTAAGGGCACTGTTCCGGACAGCGGCCTTGTCTTTTCTGGCATACGGCGGCGCTAAAATCGCAGACTCGTAGATGGGAAACGTCAGGACCGGGAAAACAGGCCAAACAGACCGCCTTTGGATTTGGGTCTGCCGATTTTAAATTCTGTATGGATCGTGATGATGACATTTTTCATGTCAGTAACGATTTTGGTCTTTTCCCTGGATCCGGCCTGATATTTTTTCACATATCCCAGCACTTTTTCAATGCCGTCCAGGATACTGATCAGGGGGCGGGCGCCTAAGATTTCCCCTACCCTGCGCAGCACCAGTTGCGTATATTCACTGAAACCGGTAATGATCATCATTTTGGGCTCTTCAACAAATTCCATCTGCTCAACAGCGCGTGTCAGGGCCTGGAGATTGGAAACAACATGGTTTTCAGGGTGATAATCGGAAAGAATCTGTCTGTATTCAATGGAAAGATCTGATTTGGCTTCTTCAAAAAGAGAATCGCTTCTCTCTCCCAGTTCATCTTCAATGTGGGTTTTGATGGATGAAAAGATGTCGTTAAAAACCGTCAGAATGGCTGAATAATCGTCTTGAGCGGTGTCATCTTCCAGTTGAACCTCTTCTTTCTGCTCGATCAGACCCGAGGAAATCACCGAAAAAAAGATTTTATAAACAGCAAATTCATCATACCCGCTTTCAATGATGACCTGGCGAACCGACCGGGTGCCGTCAATCAGGGATAGAATCCGCCATTCATTGGCATTAAGCTTGATCTCCTCTTTGCTCTGAACTTTGCCGGACATTTTAAAGACCATGCGGTCACTGGGAATAAATTTCTGAAGTACGGACAGTTCGTCAATTCTTCTGGACGCTTCAAGGATCAACTTCATGGGATTGAGCTGGGTGACAATCATGCCTTTGAGGTTGAGTTTGGCATCTTTATACTCAAACCGCCCTTTTTTCCAGAACAGCAGGTTGTACAATATGGCCTCAACCTGTTTGGTGTTGTATTTTTTTAAGGTATCAAGGGAAATATATCCTTTTTCCACAAGAATCTTTCCCAGATGAAGTTTTTCTTCTCTGGCAAGCGCCAGGCATTTTTGGAGCTGCTGGGCGGATATAACGCCGTCAGAGCGCATCAGATATCCCAGTCGCGCTTCTTTCAGCGATGCAGATGCATACACGATTGTCCCCTGATCAAAAAAGACACGGCTTTCTTCTTCATCACAGGATACGGTCAGTACGCCGGTTTTCTGATCATTGCATAACAATTGAAGAATACTGGCCAGTGTTAATCCTTCAAAATCACCCTGAAGATTCATAATCTCCTTTTTTACCGCAGATATCTATTGTTCCGGTTCATACTATGCCATACTTTCCAAACCATTACAATATATCTGTCCTGCTCAGCCAAAATGCAATAAAAAACCCTGAAAGATTTGATCGCTGAAATCATTCAGGGTTTTTGTTCAAGCAAAGCTGCCGTGTTTACAATACAAAAAGGTTACGCGAACACGCACCTGTCTACTCTAAGATCGGGATCAGAAACACTGGAATTTTGCTTTCCTGTATTACATTTCTGCCGACACGGGTTCCGGTAAGAGTCTTGATCAGTGATCCTTTTTTGGAATACCCCATTGCGATCATATCGCAGTTTTTGCTCTCGGCAATTTCGGTAATGGTTTCTGCGGCATTACCGTACATAACTTCAATGGATTCAATGGTAACCGGGTTGTTCTGTCCGCAAATCGTGTCTGTGGTATTGTCGGACAATTCTCTTAATGCGTTTTCAACGATCGGTATCAGGCGCTGTTTGCCGATCAATACATTGCGCACATTATCCTGGCTCTCTTTTCTGTTTTTATCATACAGCTCATGATCCACCAGATGTACCATTCTGTTTTGTACCCCTTTTGAACCGTCTTCGATCACATGCACAATCACAATGGATGCATTGGTCTGACTTGCCAGGGCCACGGTCTGTTCAAATATGGCAATCGAGCTTTTTGACAGATCTGTTGCAAAAAGAATTTTTTTGATTTTTCGCACCATTCATTCTCCCCTTTTCAGGCCGGTATCGGCCGGTAACTGTTAGTAGACTGCAGTTTGATCTTTTGTGTCCGCGCACAGGCGTTTTTCCGGGATCATAAAAGACTGGGCAGCCATGTTGCCAGCGGTGGAAATACAATCAGCAGAATTAATACCAGTAAAATGATAACGATCGGGATAACCGCTCCTTTAATGACTGTGTTGATGGGAATCCCCCCTATCTGGGAAACGATGAACAAAACCCCTCCCATTGGCGGTGTAATCAATGCCAGGTTGACGTTAAGCAAAAAGATAACCGCAAACCAGATATTGTCCCAGCCCATGTGCATGACCACCGGAAACAGCAGTGGAATGGCCAGGTAAACAAGGGCAAGGATTTCCAGGAACATGCCCATGGCAAACAGGATCACATTGATCAAAAAAAGCAGGAGCATGGGATTGAGGTCTTTGGCAATGATCAGTTCAAGGATCTGGTGGGGAATCCGGCCAAACACCACCACATACCCCAGCATGGCTCCGCCGATGACAATAATGGCAATCATTGCCGATACATTGGCCGCAGATTTTAAAATCTCCCAGAAATTTTTCAGGGTCAAGGTGCGGTAAATGAAAAATCCCACAAGCGTACAGTAAATTACCGCTACTGCAGCCGCTTCAGATGCCGTGAAAATCCCAAGGTAGATCCCGCCCAGAATAATGACAGGGGCCATCAATCCCCAGAAGGCTTCTTTAAGAGCCTGAAATTTGGTCATCACAACTTCTGGCTCTGCTTCTGCCTGAGACGGAGCTTCTTCCTGGACGCCTGCTGCAGCACCGGTTTTGCCGATGCTGCTGGAAAACAAGGCCATGCCGAGGGAGTACAGAACGATTAACAGAATACCTGGAATCATACCGGCGGCAAACAGTTTGCCAATGGATTCATTGGTCAGGTAGCCATAGATGATCAGGATAATACTCGGCGGAATGACCGCACCAAGGGATCCGCCTGCAGTGATGGCAGCAGATGTCAGGAAATCCGGATATTTGGCTCGCCGCAGCTCAGGAATGGCAATCAGTCCCATTGTGGAAGCTGCAACAAAACTGGAGCCGGTCATGGCGGAGAAAATACCGCTGCTGACAATTGTAGACATTCCCAGGCCAGCCTTGAATCTGCCCAGAAACGCCTTGGCAGCATCAAAAAGCCGTTTTCCCATGCCGGTTTCAGAGATCAGCTGGGCTGCCAGGACAAAGAGCGGAACTGCCACCAGAATACTCGAATCCATTGCAGTATAAGATTTCTCGATACTTGTGGCAATGGCCATGTCCAGGCCTTCATAACAGCTGAGCAGTCCAATGGCCAGAAATCCAAGCCCGATGCCGACCGGTAAACCACTGGCCAGTACCAGCAAAAAAACGATTATAAATCCAATAACATATAATGTCATAACTCTATTCTATCTCACTCCTATTTACCTTTTGAAAATTCTTGGGCAATTTTATTGATAAACTGCAGTGCCAGCAAAATTCCACCAATGGGGATGGTCAACCACGGAATCCACAGGGGTGTTGCCAAAAGGCCCGTGCTGACGTCTTTAAAATCATAGGCAAATTTTGCCTGAAGAAAACCCTGGTATACAAAAGCAAGGGAATATAAAAACCCGAGGAAATTGGTGAGAATCTGCATACGCCGGCGGTTTTTTGAAGAGAGTTTGTCGATAAAAATGGTAATGGAAAAATGACTGTCATTTTTAAGGGCAACCGCTGCTCCCAGAAGGCCTACGGCCATCCACAAATATACGCTGGTTTCCTGAACCCAGGATGTGGGCGCGTTGAATGCGTAGCGCATGAACACTTCATACGTTACAATGACTGCAATGATCCACAAGAATGCAGCAGATAAAATTCCGCCGACATCAGAGGTCATGTCAATAAATCGAAAGACAATATTTTTTTTTTGAGGTGTGTCCATTTTTTTTCCTGAATATGGCCGATCTAATTTTAAGAATCGAGGCAGTTTGAAAAAATTGTTTGTGTTGAGCAGTTTGTTTTAATCACAGTTTTCCCTGCAAAACACCCGGTTACAAAGCAAGGATCAGGTCCACATACACAGAACCTTTGTCAACAGCCATGTGCATCTCTTTGGGATCATACAGTTGTCCGCCAGAATATTGGACGATTTTGAACTGACCGGCATAGGCTGCGTTGACTTCTTCGATCCACTTGGCGCGCGGCACAGCAACGGAGTGCTCTTCCGGCCCCCATGAATCAAGTTTCAATACCTGCTCTCCAGCGCTGATGCTGATGGGCAGTACTGTGACCGCTGCAAAAAAAATACTCAACAGGGTCATTACAATTTTTTTCTTCATTTTTCTCTCCTTGATCAGTGTGATCAAACCAGTATGAATTCATATGGAAGCCGCTTTTTCAGCTTCCAGCTTTGCACGCTTTATTATATGGCTGTTAACCACCCGTTAAAATTCAACCGGTAATCTGCCCGGTTTGTGGACGTTTACATCAGTAATGCAACCTATAATGAACATAATTAATGTTAATCCCATTCATAAATAACTGAGGGATTTTTATAGTGACTGAGATTTCATATGTCAAGTTCTTTTAAATATTTTATGCCTGCTTCATTTCCCTTTCCCAATTGTTTTAAAGATTGCAAAATTCATGATTTTATGGCAGATTTTCGTCATGAAAAAAAAAATTTATCGGCCGAAAAAGCCCACGCCACCTGTCCGGAAAAAACAGGCCCCTTTCCGGATGAAGCCCGGTTCTGACAAATCCCTTCACACGGTCTTCAAAAAAATCGGCACGCCTGAGCAGCGGCCTTTCAAGCCGGATCCGTTTCAGCTGCAGGCTCTGGAAGCGATTCAGCATACTGACTGTCTGGTCACCGCTCCGACCGGGGCCGGTAAAACCTGGATTGCTCAGGAAGCGGCTCGGCTGGTATTCAATGCAAATGGTCACGTCTGGTACGCCACCCCGCTCAAGGCATTGACCAATTCGATCCATCAGGTTTTTTCAACGATTTTCGGCAGTGAACATGTGGGGATTCTTACCGGAGACATCAAAGAAAATCCAGATGCAGCCATTGTTATCGGCACCACTGAAATTTTACGAAATCAGTTGTATGATGCCATGCACACCGGCAATGATTTGACCTGTGATCTGGTGATTCTGGACGAAGCCCATTTTCTCGGCGATGAAGAACGCGGGGTGGTGTGGGAGGAAATCATGATTTACCTTCCCGTGCGGATCCCGCTGCTGCTTTTGTCTGCAACGATTGGAAATCCGTCTGCCGTGGCAGGGTGGCTTGAACATATCCGGGGAAAAAACTGCTGTGTTGTGGAAAACCACCAGCGCCCCGTGCCCCTGTTTCCGCTTTTTCTGCACCCCTCCGGAACCCTGTTTCCCCTGCTGGAAG
>JAABSK010000067.1 GCA_011390435.1 Desulfobacteraceae bacterium
GGATATTTAACATTTGCAGTGCATCAAGAAGTTCCTGCATGGGCCGTTCACACATGCGCGCATCACCGGTCAGGGTATATGGAGTCTTTCCCAGGGCAGCGATCCCTGCCAAAAGGCGCATGGAAGTCCCTGAGTTTCCCAGATAAATACTGGATTCACATGGCTTTGGATATCCGCCGAAACCGGTGATCTGGTATGTGTCACCAGTCTGTTTGTCAATACCGGCACCCATATTTGCCAGTGCCGCCATGGTCAGTGAAATATCATCGCTGTTCAGAAGACTGGCAATGGTTGAGGTGCCGCAGGACAGGGCAGCGCAGATCAACATGCGATGGGAAATGCTTTTTGAGCCTGGAATGCCAATGGTTTGTTCAGTAATCTGCCGGGGTGTGATCTGTTTCATTTATCGGTCTCCATTCAGGATCGCCTGGCGCATGATTTCAATGTCCGGAAAGATATCGGTCCATAATTGAAACTGGGCAGCACCCTGATTCAGGAACATGGACAACCCGTCAATGGTTGTGCATCCCTGTTGTTTTGCTTCGGTTAAAAATCGGGTCTCTAAAGGGGTGTATACCACATCCATTACCAGCGAGCCAGGTGTCAGGCAGTCTGAAGGCAGCGGGGTCTGATCAACTGACGGATGCATGCCCACAGCGGTGGTATTGATGACAATATCTGCAGACAGGTCTGCGATCGACCGGGTATCTGCCAGGGGGATAAACCGGCCCTGAAATTTTGATGCCAGTTTTTTACCGGCATCATGGCTGCGGTTGACAATGGTCAGGCATCCCCCCTCTTTGTGAATTCCATAGGCAACTGCTCTGGCAGCCCCTCCTGCACCGATGATACATACCTGTTTGCCACTGATGCCAAAGGGTTTCAGTGGCCGGACAGCGGCCATGCAATCGGTGTTGTACCCCAGAAGGCGGTTGTTTTTGTGCACAATGGTATTCACAGCTCCCATGGCCATGGCATCCGGAGAGATCCAGTCCAGATGTGTCAGGATCGATTCTTTAAACGGAATGGTAATGGATGCGCCCCTGATGTTCAGGGTCTGGATCGCATCGACACCTGCCTTGATGTCATTGATTTCAAAGGCCAGGTAGGCGGCATTGATCCGGTAGTGTGAAAAACAGGCATTGTGAATCACCGGGCTTCTGGAATGGCTGACAGGACTGCCGAAAATGCAGTACAGGCGGGTGGATGCATCCATCAACTCTGCAGCTCCCCTCCGTTAAACACAGGGTAGGACCCCAGTATCTTCAAAGACAGCGAATGGTGGCGGATCTCGTCAATCGTTGTTTTTACCCTGTCTTCAGCATGATGGCCCTCAATATCCAGAAAAAAATAATAGCTCCAGTTTTGATCCCGGGTCGGCCTGGATTCAAGCTTCAGCATATTGACACCGGCCTTGTCCACCGGTTCAATGGCTTTAAACAGCGCTCCGGGTACATGGGGCGTGGAAAACATGATCGAGGTTTTATCCCGGCCGGTGGGCTGTGGCATCTCTTTGCCAATGATCAGAAACCGGGTGATGTTTCCGGAGTGGTCTTCAATTCTGGATTCAACAACCTGCAGAGCATAAATATAGGCTGCCTGCATGGAAGCAATGGCAGCGATTGTTTTGTCCTGAGCAGCCAGAACAGCAGCCTTGGAGGTGCTGCTGGTTTCAATCTGTTCAGCAGTGGGGAATTTTTTTTGAATCCACCCGCGGCATTGTGCCAGCGCCTGTGGATGGGAATAAATTTTTTGAACATCATCAGGTTCACCAGTAATCGACAAAAGCGCATGGGAAACCGGCTCAAAGTGCTCGGCACAGATGTTCAAATCAAAGTCTGCAAACAGATCCAGGGTATGGTTTACCGCACCTTCAATCGAGTTTTCCACCGGGACCACGCCAAAGTGACTTTCCTGTTTTTCAACCTCCCTGAACACTTCATACAGGTTAGGCTGCTCGACAAAACGGCCTGAATGTTTAAAATGGGTCACGGCAGCCATGTGGGTGTAGCTGGCTTTGGGACCCAGAAAAGAAATGGTTTTGGGGCGCTGAATCTCTCTTGTGGCGTGGATCATGACATTGAAGATGTAGCGGATCAGGTTTTTGTCTGCCGGCCCTGGATTTTCTTTCAGCAGCTTTTCAATCACTTTTCGCTCTCGGGTCCGGTCCAGGATCTGTCCGCCGGTTTCTGCCTTGATATCGCCAACTTTTCTGCCGATGTTCAGCCGTTGGTTGATCAGATCAAGGAGTTGAAGATCAATGGCATCGATCTGATCCCGTAAAAGATTAAGATCGGTCATGGTGTTTTTCCTGTTCTTTTTTCAAAATAAAGCTTTGAATCCGGTTTCCATCCATATCCTTAACCGTTGCTGTCCAGTTTTGAAACACGATGGATTCACCGGATTTGGGGATACGGCCGATCTGTTCAAGAAAATATCCGGAAAAGGTGTCATAGGTGTTGGATTCAGGAATTTCAATCTGGATCTGGTGGTTGAGATCATCAATATCGATCCTGCCGGCAACAAGCCATTTATTGTCTTTCAGACGGATGATATCCGGTGTCATATGATCGGTTTCATCGGTGATTTCTCCAATAATCTCTTCGACCACATCTTCAAGGGTGACAATGCCGGAAACACCACCATGTTCATCCACCACCACGGCAAGATGATTTTTTTTCTGCTTGAAATCCTGCAGCAGGGAATCAAGTTTTTTGGATTCCGGGATGAAATAGGGTTTTTTCATGATCTGTTTGACATCCAGCGCAGACTGGCTGCTGGTGGAGCAGGCTTTAAGGAAACTGGAAAACAGATCCTTGACATGCAGGATACCAATGACATTGTCGATACTGTCTTCGATCACCGGGATTCTGGAATATCCGGTTTTGATAATCTCTTCAACGTTCATGGGGTCTGATGCATCAATAATAAACATGTCTGCCCGGGGGGTCATGATTTCAGAACACGATGTATCATCAAATTCAAAAATGTTGGTGATAAACACTTTTTCTTCCGCTTTGATCTCCCCTTCTCCTTCCACAACCTCCACCATGGTCATCAGTTCATCTTCTGTAACAGTCTCTTTTTTGCTTTTAATACTGCCATGGAGTCTGGGGATAAAATTCAGCATAAAAATCAGCGGATAAAAAAGTTTGGACAACCCATACAGTGGATAGATAACCAGCCGGGATACCATCAGGTTGTTGTGGCTGGCAAAGGATTTGGGGAAAATTTCACCAAACACCAGAATTAAAAGCGTCATGATTCCGGTGGCAATTCCCACGGCATTGGACCTGAAATATGAGATGGCGATGGAAGTAGCAATGGCGGAAGCTGTAATATTGACAAGGTTGTTACCGATGAGGATGGTGGTCAGCAGAATGTGGGAGTTCTCTTTCATTCTGAAAATCAATTCACCGGTTTTTGTGCCGTCTTTGGCAATGTGCAGGGCTTTGATTTTACTGATGGAAAAAAGCGCGGTTTCTGATGATGAAAAAAAACCAGATAAAAAAAGACAGATGACAAGCAAGATCAGTTCAATGGTCAGCAACGTTCAAAAAGTCCTTTTCTCTTTACGAATCAAACGGTTAAATATCAGATTACTTAATACCATTCAGGTGGTTTTGTCAAATTCAATATCTCTTAACATCTTCAGGGCAATGCGGGCGGTTCTCAGGGATGCCCCCTTTTTTCCGAGAAACCGTCGGACGCTTTGCAGCTCCCTGCAGAAATATGGTAGATTTTCCAGCATATGCAAGGCGTGCGCACTGATTTTATCGGCATTGGCATCCGCCTGGAGCAGTTCCGGCATGACCGGTTTGTTGCAGATCAGGTTGGCCAGGCCCACATACGGAATTTTCACAAAAAACCGGGCAATGCGGTAGGTCAGCGCAGACACGCGATAGATCAGAATGGTGGGCACACCGCACAGTGCCGCCTCCAGCGTAACCGTGCCAGAAGCGGCAATCACCAGGTCAGACTGCTGCAACAGCGATTTGACCGGGCCCTCGTAAATATCAATGTCAGGCACGGCAGTTTGGGATTGTCTGATAATGGTTTCAATCTGTGAGCGCTGAACCGCATCTGCTTTTGAAATTAAAAATTTGACCGCAGGGTTCTGCTGATGAATCAGGCCTGCCGCCTGGAGCATGATCCCCAGCAGGTTGGTGATTTCAGCGGTTCTGGAGCCGGGCAACAGGCTGATCGTCAATAAATTGTTTGCGGTTTCAGGTTTTTTATCAGTACAGGGTCCTGTGAAAACACAGCTGGTGGATTCCGGGTATTCATCTATCAGGGGGTTGCCGACATAGGTGGCTGGGATACGGGCAGATTTAAAGATTTTTTCTTCAAACGGTAAAATCAGCGCAGCATGATCCACATATCTGGCAATGGTTTTTAGCCGTGATTTTTTCCAGGCCCAGACTTTGGGGGTGATGTAATATAAAATTTTTGTGTTGCAGTGTTCTTTTGCATAGCGGGCAGCCTTTAAATTAAATCCGGGATAGTCCACAAGAATTATCAGATCCGGGGGATGGACGCGCAGTTTTTGCCGGAAGCAGCTGAAGGCCTTTTTGATGCTGGCAAACTGCATCAGCACCTCACTGACCCCCATGGCGGACAACTCAGCAATATCGTAGAAAAGATCAACCTTCTGACTGCGCAGGTGTGCGCCGCCAATACCGGAAATGTATACCCCTGGATTTATCCGGCAGATCTGGGCCACCAGGCGGGCAGCATGAAAATCTCCGGATGGTTCACCGGTTAAAACCAGTATATGAGCACTTTTGGCAGGAAGATTCATTGGATATCATCGTCGGAGCAGGCCAGAATGGAAATTTTGTGCTGGTCTGCCAGTGCGATCATTTCAGTTCGGTCAAAGGAAAGGGATTTTTCCGCTTCCAGGACCAGGACGGTTCCGCCAGCCGCATGAAGGGTTTCAATGGTCTTAACACCGGAAGATGGTAAATCAAACCGAAGATCCTGTCCGGGTTTACACAATTTGACCACCACCATTCCATTGCCGGTTGACAGGCGGCCGGCACGCAGAATTGTTGCATCTGTTCCATCAATGGCTTCAACCGCAAGCACACTCCCGTTGCTGATGGCGACACATTGACCGATATCCAGTTTTCCGATTTCCCGGGCAATTTTCCATCCTTGATGGATATCTTTTTTTTCCGCACGGTCAGGTTTGCGTTTTGTCCAGAGTCCTTTGGGACTGATCAGCTCCGGAAGCAAAAAGGTCGACGGCATGATGGTAATTCCATGTTTCAACAGCAGATCGGAAAAAGCGGTCAGCACCGTATCATCATGGGTGATGGCTGTTTTTGCAATAAACGACAATCCCTTGAGATCCGGGCGGATATCTTTGAAAACACGCGTCTTCTGGATACTGCCCAGCATGATAACCCGGGTGATTCCATGAATATTAAAATAGCGGATCAGCCGAGAAATCTGTCCGACATAAAGGTAATGAAGATCTTCAACCAGCGTTGCCAGAGCAGGATCTGTTTCAGATTTGAATCCGACTGCAAAAATTCTGTGGCCCTGTTCAGCCGCTTTTGCTGCAAAAAGGAGGGGGAATTGACCGCCTCCGGCAATGAGCCCGATATTCATCCTGACTATCTGGTGATCCCTCTGTTTGAGTTGACAATAAAATCGATGAAATTCCGGACTTCCGGAGTCTGTTCAACTTCGGCCTTTACCCGTTCAGATGCCTGTTTCACGGTTAAGCCGATACGAAAAAAAATCCGGTAGGTTTTTTTCAGTTCCTTCAGGGTTGAATCTGAAAACCGGTTGCGCTTTAATCCCACATTGTTTAATCCATGAAGGGTGGCCCGGTCACCTGCTGCAATGACATACGGGGGAATATCCTTGACCACAGCAGATTTTCCGCCGATATAGGCATAGTCCCCTATCTGTACAAACTGGTGAATGGCCACAAGTCCTCCCACTGTCACATTGTTGCCGATGACAATATGACCGGCCAGGGTGGAATTGTTTGCCAGAATGACCTGTCTGCCGGTTTTACAGTCATGGGCAATGTGGGTGTAAGCCATCAGGTAGTTTTCTTCTCCCACCTCCGTGATGCCGCCTCCGGATTCCGTACCTCTGTTGATCGTGACAAATTCCCGGATAATGGAGCCGGAGCCAATTTTCAAAAAGGTTTTTTCACCATGGAATTTCAGATCCTGGGGAGCCCCGCCAATGGACGCATATTGAAAAATCTGGCAGTTTTCGCCAATGCTGACATACTTATCAATGGTGGTGTATGGTCCGATGGTGGTTCCTGAGCCAATAGTGACCTCCGCATTGATCATGCTGTAAGGGCCAATGGTTACATTATGGTCAATCTGTGCGGTGGGGTCAATGATAGCGGTGGGGTGAATCATGTCTGCTCCGTTGATTTGTTCTTTTTTTCCAATAGGTTCACCCTTTTTTCAAGGGACGAAAGGGTACTTCTCAATTGGGGGAGCCGGGACAGGATCCGGCTCATTTTAAGCCATGTCCGGTGGGGCATGTGCGGAATGCCTGAAACAATCTGATTTTCAGGAACATCTGCAGTCACACCGGAATAGGGTCCGACAATGGCATTGTCGCCGATGGTGATATGACCGGTGACTCCGGCTTTTCCTGCAAGAATTACATTTTTTCCGATACGGGTACTGCCGGCAATGCCCACCTGAGCCACCAGAAGAGAGTGGTCTCCGATTTTGACGTTATGGGCAATGTGAACCTGATTATCGGTTTTAACACCGCAGCCGATCTCAGTCACCCCAAGTGTTCCGCGGTCAATGGTGTTGCATGCGCCGATTTCACTGTCATCACCGATGTAAACATATCCAGTGTGGATCAGTTTCTGGTGACCAGAGGCGTTCCGGGCAAAACCAAATCCGTCCGAACCGATAACGGTACCGGAATGGATCAGCACCCGTTTGCCGATACAGGTCCGTTCCATGATCGTGACATTGGGCCGGATGACCGTATCGTCACCGATGACTGCATGATCTCCGACATAAACACCCGGCATCAACCGGACATTGTTTCCGATGCGGACATGATCACCAATAAACACGTGGGCTTCAAAAACCGGATTTTCCCCCACCTGCAGAGCCTGCCCCATATGAACACCGGGATTGATACCCGGTGTGATTTTTCCGGGCGGATAAAAGGTTTCCACCAGTTTGAAAAATGCGATCTTCGGGTTTTCACAGCAGATGATGGTTTTATCCGCACAGCTGGCGCTGTCCGCGGGAATATGGTCCGGTACAATGACCGCGGCAGCACAGGTCTGGTCAAGGTGATTGGTAAACCGGGGTTCAACGGCAAATGTGATATCGTTTTCTGTGGCATCTTCAAACGATGACACATTGCCGATGACCCGGGAATGGCTGCCGATCACCCGGATTGCACCAACCTTTTCAGCCACCTGGGAAATAGTGAGTTTCATGACAATATCTTATTATTGTTTTATTTTCGCCATTTCCAGGTTGTACAGTTTGATCACTTCATCGGTAATATCGATGCGCTCAGGATGATAGATCACGCCGGATGTATTTTTTTCAAGTATCAGGAGAAACCCTTGTTCCTTGCCGATTTTATTGGCAATTTCAGTAACTGCGTTCTGGGTTTTATTGATCAGTTCAAACTCCATTTGTTTAAATTCCTGGTTTGAGTCTTTTTCCAGCTTTTGAAACGCCTGAATCCGTTTTACCGCCTCTTCTTCCTTTGTTTTAAGCTCAGTGGATTCCGGCGTTAGAACCAGCTTCTGACGTTTTAATTCCGTGATGTAATCATCCAGTTCTTTTTTTTCTGTGTTCAGTTTGCCGACCAATGCATCTTTTTTCTCTCTCAACTGCTTCTGGGCCATTTTACCGGCACTGGATTCAACCATGATTTTCTGAAAATTGACCACACCGATTTTTGTCGCGTCTGCTGCAAAGGCCTGGCACACAAGCCCTGAAAACAAAATGATCCCTGCCAGCAATACGATTGATTTTTTCATTCATTCCTCCAAAATTAAATTTAGAAAGAGGCGCCCACGGAAAATTCAACTTTTCCATCGCCCCTTTCTTTGATGTTTTTGCCATCAATTACCCAGGCATATTCCACCCGAAGCGGTCCCACCGGAGAATTCCATCTGATACCGGTCCCAAAACTGGAAAACTGATCTCCAAGATCAATGGATTCACTGGTTCGGTATACATCACCGCGGTCATAAAAGAAAATACCTGCAATTTTATATTTTTCCGTCAAGGGAAATGACAGCTCAGCATTGAACTGTACATATTTCTCCCCACCGATATCCCGTGTTTCACCAGCCCGTTTCCCACCAATATCATATTTGTCAAACCCCCTGACCGAATTCATTCCGCCTAAATAAAACCGGATGTGATCAATATCAATGGTGCTGTTCGTCCGGTCGTCCAGATAACCGGCTTCTGCATGCAGCGCACCGGAAAATTTCCAGAACAGGGGGAAATAGACGCCGGTTTCCGCCAGATATTTGGTAAAATCAAGGTCACTTCCGAGAAATTCTCCGGCATACTCCACCGACAGACGGTGTTTCTGGCCCTCAGTGGCCATAAACCGGCTGTTTCGCGAGTCATAGGAAATAAAGGGTGTGATGGAACTGGTGAAATACGAACCCTGTGTCATGCTCGTATACAGCGGGTTGACATTGTCAATTTCATAATCTTCAAACCCGTAATTGGCACCAATGGTTGTATAGTCAAACAATCGGTAGCCGACATTGACGGAAAACCCCAGTGCATCCTTGTCATAATGGTCATATTCAATTTCTTCCTTGTATAGTCTGAACCCTCCGGAAACGCGGGTATCCAGAATATAGGGTTCAAAAAAGCTCAAGTTGTATAACACGGACTCTGTTGCCAGCTTGGCTTCCAGTTTGATGGTCTGTCCGTTTCCAAAAAGGTTTCGCTCCTCAATACCACCAACAATAAACCCACCGTCCATGCTGCTGAAACCGCCACCAACGGAAAAACTTCCAGTGGCTTTTTCAACCACTTTCACATCCAGGTCCATCTTGTCTTTTTCCGCAGTCCTGACCGGTTTAACCTCCAGATCTTCAAAATAATCCAGACGGCTCAGGTTTCGAAAACTGAACTCAATGTTCTCCTTGCTGTATACATCCTGTTCAATAACTTTGAGTTCCCGGCGGATCACCTTGTCTCGTGTTTTGGAGTTTCCGGATATATAGACACGGTTGAAATAAACAGGATCGCCTTTTTCAATTGCAAATGAAACCTGCATGGTATTGTCGGATTCATCTTTGTCAATCAGCGGCACCACATCCACATTGGCAAATCCCTGGTTACCATAGACATCGGAAATTGCCATCACATCTTTCCGGATCATTTCACGGTTGTAAAGCTCTCCTTTCCGGGATTCGATTTTTTCAAACAACTCTGCCTCAGGAACGATGAGATCTCCTTTAAACGTGATGGATTTGATTTTGTACTGTTTTCCTTCCTCGATTTCAAAATGGATGGAGATCAGATCCTTGCCAATATCAATTTTCGGATCAGATACTTTTGTGTCAATGAACCCGTTGTTTTTATAAAGCGATTCAATGCGGATCACATCGTTTTTCACTTCAATGTCATTTAGAATTCCCGATCCGGTAAAAAATGAGAAAAACCCTTTTTCAGAGGTCTGTATGGCTTTTTTCAGGGCCTTGTCCTTGAAATACTGGTTTCCGCTGAAGGTGATTTTTTCAACGCGGACCCGGTCCTCTTCCTGAATGTTGAACACAATGTCGGCCTGGGCGTTTTCCAGGGGAAGAATTTCATATGAAATCGAGGCGTTATGATAGTTTTTTTCGGCATACAGCATGCGGATCCGTTCCATGTCTGAATTCAGGTTATGGATGTTTAAAATGGATCCGGTACGGGTGTTGACCACGGTAAACAGTTCATCTTCTTCAAACACCAGATTGTTCCTGAATTTCACCATTCGGACGGTTGATTTTTCTGTGACCTCAAAAATCACATGGGTGCCGTGGTCAAGTGTTTTTTTGCGCACCACCACATCGTCAAAATATCCCATTTCAAAAATGGTTTTCAGGTCTTTGGAGATTCGGTCCAGCTGAATGATATCCCCAGGCTGGGTATCAAGCAGCCGCAGGATGGCATCGGTTTCAACCCGCCGGTTACCGGTAACGGCAACATCGATAATCACCTTTTTCTGGTATATATGGGCAATCACTGATTTGCTGAGGCTGGATACTGCAGACAGCAGATTTTCCAGTTTTTCCGCATCTGCATAAATACGGGCAGAGCGGGTCATCTCATAGACATTGAACAATTGGGCATCAATGCTGATGCCTTCACCGGCAACAAATATCGCTCCGGTGAGAATGTAATCTGCGCCGGATTGAATCCCGATCTTCTGTAATTGTTCATCGGTCAAAAGATCGATATCGATTTCGTTTTCAAGCAGTTCAACACCTGTGTCCTCTGCCTGAATCTGTTCGGCAATCATTGAGGGGATCCGGGTTTTCATCTGGGGATTGGGGTGTTCAGCTGCAAGTTCAAACGGAATAACGGCCACTTTGATGTTTGGCGCTGCATATAGATTCTGATGCAAAACAAAACAGACTGAAAACAGAATGCCCAACGTGTGTATCCAAACAGATTTTTTCATCATAATACCTCTAATATCGAATCGATTAAACCGGTACAATTTTTCCGTCCGTTAACGTAACCTTTATATCCATGAGCTTTGCCAGCGCTTCATTATGGGTGACCACAACAATGGTCATCCCCAGTTCAGCATTCAGTTCCCTGATTAACTGATGAACACTGTGGCTGTTTTGCCGGTCAAGATTTCCGGTCGGCTCATCTGCCAGCAGCAGATTCGGTTTCATGACAAGGGCTCTGGCCAGGGCCACCCGCTGCTGTTCTCCACCGGACAGATCTTCCACCCGATGGGAGGCACGGTTTAAAAGCCCTACTCTTTCAAGCATATTTAAGGCGGAGTTTTCAATAGTTTTTTTATTTTTGCGGGCAATCAGACCCGGCAGAATCACATTTTCCAGGGATGTAAACCCCTGTAGCAGATAGTGAAACTGAAATACAAAACCGATCCTGGCATTCCTGAAACCCGCCAGTGCATTGCTGTTATAAGAAAAAATATCCTCTCCGTCAAAATAGACATTGCCGCTGTCAGGTTTGTCCAGTGTTCCCAGGATATTTAAAAGTGTTGATTTTCCAATGCCTGAAGCACCGACAATGGCGATTGTCTGACCTGGATACAGGTCCAGACAGGCATTGTTGAGAATCTCAATGTCATCGGCTGTCCTGCTGGAAAATTTTTTACAAATCCCTTTGAGGGAGACCAGGGCGCGCGTCTGGGGATTATCCATATCTGAGTGCCTCAACCGGATCCATTTTTGAAGCGCGGTGCGCAGGATAAAGGGTTGAAAAAAAACAGATGACCAGTGCACTGATGGAAATGATCATCACGTCAAAGCTTTCAAGCTGAACCGGCAGGGTGGAAAACGGATAGGCATCCGGCAACTGGATAAAATCATATTTTTTTAAAAACAAGCAGATCAGTACACCGGAAA